>JBOGEW010000144.1:0-17459 GCA_050742075.1 Acidimicrobiia bacterium | reverse complement strand
GGATCGATCGACCCGATCTCGGGTAATGCGGTCCTAAACGGTATCCCCGTCACGGTCGGGCCAGCCTGAAAGAGCAGTGACGCAGCCAGATAACCCGGGCTTCGAGACCCGGGCGGTCCATGCCGGCGTAAAGGCCGACCCCGCCACAGGGGCGCGGTTGATGCCGATCTATCTCACGGCCGGGTTTGTCTTCGAGGACACTGAGCACGCCGCCTCGCTTTTCAACCTCGAGAGACCGGGCCACATCTACTCACGGATGTCCAACCCGACGGTGGCGGCATTCGAGGAGCGGATGGCTTCGCTGGAAGGAGGGGTAGGGGCAGTGGCGACGGCCAGCGGACAGGCGGCCCTCGCCCTGGCCGTGATGACACTGGTCGGCGCCGGCGGACACCTTGTGTGCTCAGCAGCCGTCTATGGCGGCACTGCCAACCTTCTCCGGGTGACACTTCCTCGATTCGGAATCAGCACGACGTTCGTTCCCAGCGACGATCTCGATGGGATCAAGGCCGCGATCGGACCCGAGACTGGAGCGGTGATCGCCGAGACGATTGGCAACCCGGGCATGAGTGTGATCGATCAGCCCAAGGTGGCCGAGATCGCCCACGAGGCCGGAGTACCCCTACTGATCGACAACACCTTCGCCACACCTTATTTATGCCGTCCTTTTGATCATGGGGCCGACCTCGTCATCCATTCGGCGACGAAGTTCCTGGCCGGCAACGGATCTGTCATCGGCGGAGTGTTGGTCGATTCCGGTCGTTTCGACTGGAAGTCCTCGGAACGTTTCCCGGGACTCACCGAGCCGTATGCGCCCTATCACGACGTGGTCTTCACCGACGAGTTCGGTCCGGCCGCTTTCATCGCTCGGGCTCGGGCCGAGGGTCTCCGCGACTTTGGCGCTTGCCTCGCTCCCGAGACCGCGTTTCGCCTCCTCCAAAGCATCGAGTCTCTCCCGGCGAGGATGGACCGACATCTCGCCAACACCGATCGCATCGTCGAGTTTCTGGCCGCGGCTCCGGAAGTGGAGCGGGTCCTCTATCCGGGGAGGACCGACCACCCCGACTACGAGATCGCCCAACTATTGCTGCCTCGGGGGGCGGGAGCCGTGCTCGCCTTCACGGTCAAAGGCGGCAAGGAAGCGGGAGCCCGCTTCATCGAGGGCGTTCGGCTTTTCTCCCACCTCGCCAACGTTGGAGACAGTCGTTCGCTGGTGATCCATCCTGCCTCAACTACTCATCAGCAACTCGACGCTGAGGGCCTGCGTATGTCGGGCGTCGACCCCGGCATGGTTCGGATGTCGGTCGGTCTCGAGAGCCCCGACGATCTCATCGCCGATCTGCGACGGGGGCTTCGATCGAGCCAGACCTAGTCGTCCTCATCCACGGTGCGGGCGAGAACCACACCAGATGGCGGTATCAATCTCGCTGGCTCAGAAGCCGCGGGTTGGAAGTGGTAGCCCTCGACCTCCCCGGCCACGGCGAGGACCACGGCGAACCCCTAGCGACGGTTGAGGAAATGGCTTCCTGGGTGGCCAGCCAGTTCGACCGATCGGCGGCTGTGGTCGGTCACAGCCTGGGTGGTCTGATTGCGATGGAGTTGACCCGGATCCGTCCTGATCTCGTCGAGCGGCTGGTTCTCAGTGGAACCTCGACCTCGATCGAGGTCAACCCGGAGCTGGCCGAAGCGGCCGACGATCGGCTCGACAAGGCAGTGGCAATGATTGTCGGGTGGTCCTATGACCCGATCGGTCGCCTGGGCGGCCATCCCGATCCGGGAATGGCCGCCGCCATTGTCACCGGACGCCTTCTCGAATCCGAGCTCGGAAACCTGGGGATCGATCTCCGGGCCACCGGCGCTTATGCGGGCGGTGAAGAGGCGGCCGCGAGCATCAAGGTTCCGACGCTCGTGATCGCCGGCGGGTTCGATCGCATGGTCCCTCTCGCCTCGGTGCGTCGCCTGGCTGCGGCCATCGAGGGGGCCCAACTCGAGATCCTGGAGACAGCGGGGCACATGATGGTGAGCGAATTACCCAATGAGGTCCGCGGGCTCTTGGCAAACTTCCTGCTGGTAAGTTTTCGCCCGGCATGATTCATCCCCTCGCCTGGCTCCTACCGGTTCTTTGTTACCTAGTGGGGGCCGTGCCGTTCGCGTTTCTGATCGGAAGGATGCTGGGCGTTGACCTGCGCAAGGTGGGAAGCGGCAATGTCGGAGCCGGAAACCTGACCCGCGTGGCGGGGATGAAGGCGGGATTCGCCGCGGCGATTCTCGACGGCTTCAAGGCGCTGATTCCGGTGGTGCTGATGCGAGAGCAGTCTCTCGGGCCCGCTCTAGTTGCCCTCTCCGGACTGGCCATCGTGATCGGGCACAACTGGTCGGTGTTCATGCGTGGTCGGTCGGGTCGAGGGCTGGCTCCATCGGCTGGAGTGCTTCTGGGAATCGATCCCTCGTTGATCGTTTGGCCGGGCGGGTGGGCAGTCGCCGGATGGAAGTTCGGCGGAGGGCTCTGCGGATTCCTGGGCTGGGCCTCGCTTCCCGTGCTCGCGGTTCTCTTCCAGCGGCCGGCCGCTTCGGTTCTTGGTTGTCTGGGTTTGAGTCTGTTGATGGTCGGCCGACGCATGCAGGGGAACCCCGGGCGATTGCCGGGTTTGCGGGCGGCGCTGCACCGGGCAATTTTCGATACCGACGGAGAGCATCTCTCGGGAGCCACGGAGTCGGTTCGCTCCTGATGCGGCGCCTGAGCCGCCGCACCATATTTGTCATCGCGGCGGTCACGGCCGTGGTCTACGCGACCGCTCTGGTGCTCACCCTGACCAATCTCGACATTCCCCGATTCGACTTGCTCTCGAGCATCCTTCTCATCGTGGCGGCGGCCGGTCAACTGGCGGCGCTTTGGGCATTCGGAATGCAGTTCCGTCACGGGGTGGTCGAGACCGGAGGCCATCTCCAACCCAGTTCGGCGGTGAAGGCGGCATTGGTCGGAGCTGGAGTTGCTCGACTGATTCCGGCCGGTGGGGCCGTCACTCCGGTGGCCATGTCGTGGATGGTGCGCAAAGAGGCTCGAGCGTCGGGCGGTGCCGCGGTGCGAGCGACGGTCCTTAACTACGCCGGCCTCCTGCTCGGCACCGGGTTCGCTCTGCTCTGGGTGATCAATCGCGGCCTGTATGAGTCTCTCGAAGCCGGAACCTGGGTGCTGGGGATCATCGCCATCACGATCGGCCTCGTCTTGTTATTCGGTACGAGGCTCATCGGCCTTCTCGCCGCTCGCCTTCCACCCCGGTTTCGCGATCGCCTCGGTCCACCTACCGAGAGCCACATCCCGGATGGGAGATCGCAGTTTCTCCTCTGGACCCGGCTGGCTCTTGAAGCCATCGCCCTCTTCCTGGTGATGCAAGCCTTCGGACTTCACCTCACCCCCATGCAAACCGCCGCCGCCTTCGGGGTTGGCCAACTGGCCGGGGGTCTTCCCGGGACCCCGGGTGGAGTGGGCTTTGCCGAGGCTGGACTGGTGGGCGCTCTGGCCGCGTTCGGCTTCGAGGCTGAGATCTCGCTGGCGCCGATTTTGATCTACCGCATCGTCTCTTACTGGATTCCGCTGATCGCTGGCTTAGTGGCTGGTGGATCCTCGTTCCTCAAGGAAACGACTCAGCCAGATCTGGGCGGCCGGCCGGGCCCGGGAGGGCCGGCGAAAATCTGAGCTATCTCCATCCATTTGCGGGCGATTTCGCCTTCGATTTTCAAGTCGGTGTCCCGATAATTGATCCGCTGTGCGACCACGAGACAAAAGTCGGGGGCCGGTCCGGAGATGGATTCGTCTGAGCCCTCGTTCCAAAGGCGGGTGTTGCCGGCCGGACCGGTGAGCTCAACCCGAACCCGCTTTGACGGAACGTCCAGACCTCGATTGAGAAAGCTCCACGAGAAGGTTTTAACCCCGAGCTCGGCGATGTGGAAGAGCCGCTCGGTCGGGGGCCGGTCAAGGGAGAGTGCTTGGGCGACATCGTGGCCGTGGGCCCAGGTTTCCATCAGCCGGGCGGCGGCGGCCGAGCGCGCTTTCAACGGCGGCCCGTACCAGGGGAGTTGCTGCTCGGGTGCGAGACCCCACAGGGCAGTGAGTTCTTCGGCTCGGGCACTCCGCCACCAATCGAGCACCTCGGGCGGCTCGACCGAGCGACCGTGGTTGAGCCCGATTGCCATGTAATCGTCGTAGTCGCCGGCGAGGCGTTGGTTGACCTCGCGGGCGAAGCCTTCCGGATCGAGAATGGCCTGCGTCTGCCGCTCGTCGAAGAAGGCGAGGTGGGAGATCGTGTCGCGGATGGACCAAGGCTCGGCGGGAGTGGGGAGATCCCATTGCTCGGCTACCAGCCCCGCTACCAATCGGTCGAGATCGTCCTGTTCGGCGACCAGATCGAGGAGCAGCTCACGCACGCGCGACATCTCCGGTCAGCCGGCGGAGCGCCTTGATCAGGGCGTGGTTTCCTTCGTGGCCCAGCCCCGACAGTTGCAGCGCCCGGTAGAGCTGGAAGATGAGGGCGGTCCCGGGTAGGGGCGCGCCGATCTGGTCGGCCGCGTCGAGGACCAGGCGCAGGTCCTTCTGCTGAAGGTCAATCGTGAATCCCGGCTCCCAATTGCCGGCGATCATCTGCGGGCCGCGGTTGGCCAGCATCCACGATCCGGCGGCACCGCCTTTGACCGCCTCGAGAGTGCGCGCGAGATCGAGTCCCGCCGCCTCGGCGAAGAGCAACGCTTCGGACGCCGCCATTTGGTTGCCCACCACCAGGATCTGATTGACCAGCTTGGCCAGCTGACCACTTCCCACCGGGCCGAGGTGGGTGATGGTGGTGGAGTAGCACTCGAGTATCGGGCGAGCTCGTTTGACGTCGGATTCGCTGCCCCCCACCATCGTCGTGAGCGTTCCTTGCTCGGCACCCTCGGAACCGCCGCTGACCGGGGCGTCGAGCCAATCGACTTTCCTCTCGACGAGCTCCAGTGCCAGCCGTCGGGTCTCTATGGGAGAGATGGTGGAATGATCGATGAGGAGCTGCCCCGGCCTGAGTCCGTCCTTGAGTCCGGAGACAACCTCCACCACATCGGGGCTGTCGGAGACGCATATCACTATGACATCGCTGCCTTTGGCGAGGGTGGGGAGGTCTTCGGCCTGGTCGACATCGAGGCCAGCGGCCTTTCCCGGGGTGCGATTCCAAACTGTGGGGCGACGGCCCTTGGTCGCCAGGTTGGCAACCATGCCCCGGCCCATTATTCCGAGGCCTACGAACCCAATTCGCTCCTGCATCCGCCGACAACACTATTCGTCTGGGGTACCTTGATCGGGTGGACGAACGCCCCACCATCGTCAGGCAGGCCTCACGCTGGCCCTATGCACTCCTCGCAATGACCATTCTCCTGTTACTGGCAGGATTTCTGACGGTACGGGCGATCGTCGACCGGATTCCCACCGTCGATGACCTCTCCACCGCCTTTGCAGGCGAACCGTTCGAGGAGGTCGGACCCGTCGTCATCCGCTCGATTCGCGAGCTGGCCAACCTCACCACGGTCGAGTACGTCGAATACACCATCGTTGAAAAGGGCACCAACTCGGGCATCCTCAATTGGGCCACGGGAGATTCCTTGACCCTCCTAGCAGTGGCCCGGATCGGTGCCGGGGTCGACCTCTCGGCCCTCGATGCGTCCTCTTTCGACGTCAATCTCGAGACCGGTGAGGTGGTGGTGCGGATGCCCCCGGCCGATATCCAATATGTGGCGGTCGACAACGAAGCCACCCAGGTGCTCGATCGGTCGACCGGGGTCTTCCGGCAAGGCGATCCTCGCCTGGAAACCGACGCCCGCCTGGTGGCGGAGAACGTTCTCGTGGAACAGGCCCGGGTTTCCGGCATCATCGACGAGGCCGAGACCAACGCCGCCGAGGTGTTGACCAACTTCCTATTAGGCCTCGGATACAGCGACGTGCGCGTCGTTCAGGCCGGTTAGGTCTCGACCAAGACCAAAACCTGACCGGCGGCGACCTGCTCGCCCTCACCGGCGCGGATGTCCCGCACGATTCCGGCATTCGGCGCTCGCAAGCTGTGCTCCATCTTCATCGCCTCCAGCACGACCAATGCCTGGCCCTCGGCGACGCTCTCTCCCTCACTGACCAACACCTTGATCACCTTGCCGGGCATGGGGGCATGGAGAGAGCCCGCCTCCTCGTCGATCGACGATTCCGGAAAGCGCGGGATCTCGCGCAGTTGGATGTATCCACTCGGGCCGTCAACATGAAAGAGGTCGCCGACCCGCTGGACCGCGAACCATCGCAGGTGTCCGTTCACCACTAAACCCACGCGGTCAGCACTGCCCTCATGGACATCGACCCCGGGCCGGGGTTGCCCATCGACCTCCGTCGTCACCGTCCGACCGTCATAGCGATAACCGATTCGAATTTCCCGATCACCCAGGGCGAAGATGACGGTCTGGGATTGCGAGGGATTGTTGCGCCAGCCCGACGGGAGCGCCGGCAGCAGGGCGACATTCGAACGCCGGGCGGCGGCGGCGGCCAGAGCCGCGGCCACCGCTCCCAACTCCGACTCTTCGCGGGTCGGAAGTGGGACCCCGAGCTCGGCGGGAGCGTTGCGCTCGAGGAAGTCGGTGTCAGTCTCGCCTTGGAGAAACTCGGGGTGGCGGAGGATCCGGACCAGAAGGTCGCGGTTATTGGCAGGTCCGTGGATGCGGGCCGTTTGCAGGGCGCGAGCGAGAAGGGAGGCAGCCTCATCGCGGGTCTCGGCCCAGGCGATCACCTTGGCCATCATCGGGTCGTAGAACGGGCTGATCACCGAGCCTGACTCGACACCGGACTCGACCCGTAACCCGGGAAACGAAGCGAACTCGAAGCGATCCATCGTTCCACTCACTGGCAAGAACTCGTGGGTGGGGTCTTCGGCATAGAGCCTGACCTCGATGGCGTGGCCGATGCGAGCTGGCTCCATCAACTCCTCGCCAAGGCGCTCTCCCGCTGCGATCAGGATCTGCCACCTGACGAGGTCGACGCCACAGATCTCCTCGGTGACCGGGTGCTCGACTTGCAAGCGAGTGTTCATCTCCAGAAAGAAGAACTCGTCTCGAGCGAAGAGAAACTCGACCGTGCCGGCACTGTGATAGTCGACCGCCTTGCACACCGCCACCGCCGCCTCGCACATTCGTGAGCGGGTGGGCTCGTCGAGTGCGACCGAGGGCGCCTCTTCGACGATCTTTTGATGGCGTCTTTGGATCGAGCACTCCCGTTCGAAGAGGGCGCTGACCTGCCCGTGGCTATCACCTACCACCTGAATCTCGATGTGGCGGGGTCGCTCGACGTAGCGCTCGAGGAAAACCGTGCTGTCGCCGAAGGCCGAACTTGCCTCCCGGGCGGCCGCTGCGACCGCCTCGCCGAGATCGGCGGGTCGGCGGACGATCCGCATTCCCTTGCCCCCGCCCCCCGCCGAGGCCTTGACCAGCAAGGGAAAGCCAATCTTCTGGCCCGCATCTGCGATCCCGGTGTCGTCGACCCCGGTGAGATTGATCGAAGGCAGGGTGGGCACCCCCGCCGCCTCGACCAAACGTTTCGATTCGAGCTTGCTCCCCATCGTCGTGATCGCTTGGGGACTGGGGCCGATCCAGATGAGCCCGGCGTCCATCACCTGTGCTGCGAAGGTGCCGTTCTCGGCCAGGAAGCCGTAACCGGGATGGACGGCATCAGCCCCTGTGACCTTGGCTGCCTCGAGCAGCTTTTGGACATCGAGATAGGACTCGGCTGGAGTGTTTCCCCCCAGGGCGAAGCCTTCGTCAGCGTCGGCCACGAACGGCGAGTGGCGGTCGGCTTCGGAGAAGACCGCCACGGTGGCGATCCCCATCGCCCGGCAGGTGCGAAAAATGCGACGGGCGATCTCGCCTCGGTTGGCGACGAGAACCTTTCGAATCGCTCTGCTCACGGTCGCCGAGCGTAGCCCTCTATGGCGCGGCCTCACCTGAGTCTTCGCCGACTTGCCAGCCAGACACGTCGACGGCTTCGAACGCCGAGCCTGGGATCGATCCCATCTCGTGTAGAACGTCGTTGTTCCAACGGGAGTCGGGGGCGCCGGAGAGGTACCAGGCGGATCCGTTGTCGGCGAGGATCATTCCGTACGGCTTGAGGGCAGTGAGGATCACCTGCACCTCAGAGGAAAATCCGCTCTGATCGAACGAGGTCTTGAGGCGGAAACGCTGCCCCATTGGGGGGAGGTTGGGGGAGGTGTTGGAGGAGGCGAAGTGCCTGGCAGGCCACACGTAGGCCCGTTGGGTTTGCGGAGCGGTGAATCTGACGGCATGACCAATGAAGCCGGTGGCGACCTCCTCATAGCGGACCAGCCCGGGGAAGATCGGAAGCCCGGCGGCATCGGCCGAGGTCCATCCCTCTGGCCGGAGGACGTTCGAGCGGAGGTCATAGGCTGCCCCCGAATCGGCTTCCCAGGCGTTTGCCTGAGGGAACGCCCGATAAAGCTCATAAAGACGACAGTTGGATTGGTCCAGGGCGAGTACGTGGCGATCGCTCATCGGCGTTTGGTCCCCCTTCCACCGCTGCGTCGAGCGGAATCGGGAAGGGTCCCGGATCGCTTTCGGCGCCGTAGGCGGTATAGACGATCGTCACCGCTGATTGCTCTGGACTCAGAGCGACAAAGGGGATTCCGATGGGCGAGCTCGATCCAGGAGGCCACACCCCCGAGCCGAAATCGGCGTGCACCCGGGAGGTCGATCCGATCGACGCCACATACTCCCCCGAGCGGGGATGAACCGGCGCCCGGTCGACCCGGGTGTTCCAGATGTTGTTGGAGGAAAGGACCTGGCACCCGGCGGGTCCCGGTACCGGGATCGAGGCAAGGCCCTCAGCCCGGACGAGGAACGTTGCCATCTGATCGCGCAACACCGCATCCCGCGGACAAAACCGGTCCGCCGTGCAACCGGTAGTGATTCCGGCCGCAGCGAGGTTGATCTCGTCTTCGAAGGGCGAGTTCTCGTCGTCGACGAAGCGATCGACTGTCGACTGGCCGTAGTCGTAGGCGCGGACGAGAAATGCCGCCATCTGTTCACGAGTGACCGGACCATTGGGACAGAAAGTCGAGGCGCCGCATCCGGTGGTGATCCCGCTCGCCGCTAGTCGATTGATGAAGTCCTCGAACGGCGAGCCATCGTCATCTGTGATGTGATCGCTCGCGGCTGGCCCCAGCGGAAGGGCACGGGTGAGAAAGGCGGCCATCTGAGCCCTGGTGACTACTTCACTAGGGCAGAAGCGACTTGCCGTTGTCGTCGGTGAACTTGCCACCCGGAGGCAGGTCGTCCGCAAGCAGCAGCACCAGGCTGAGAACGCCGAGGGACCTTCGGAGGCGCACCGACCCTTATCGGCTGTTGCCGCCGGAATGGTTTAGGTCGGGCGGAGGGTTAATCCGCCCACCTACAGGCCGACGCCATCGTGGTTGAATCCCTGGATGGCGGGACTGCAGACCGGGCCGGCGTCGAACGACGATGTCAGCGCCTACCTTCGCCGCCTGGGCGTCGAGGCCGAGCCACCCTCAGCCGCGGCGCTTGTCCTCCTTCACAGAGCCCAGGTGGAACACGTCCCCTACGAAACGATCTGGATCCACCTCGGCCAGCAGTGGGGTATCGATCCGGTGGATTCGCTCCGCCGCGTGGCGCACCAACGAAGGGGCGGCTACTGCTATCACCTCAACGGCGCATTTTTCGAGTTGCTCGGGGCACTGGGCTATCGGGTGAGCCGGCATATCGGTGGAGTGCATGGTCCCGAAGGCCCAAGCTCCGAAGCCCTCACCAACCACCTCGTGTTGGTCGTGGAGGATCTGCCGAGCGACGCTAATCCCGGGGGCAAGTGGTACGTCGACGCCGGGCTGGGCGACGCCCTGTACGAGCCCTTGCCGATGGCGGCGGGCGAGTACGTACAGCCTCCGATGCGTTTCGGGTTGACCGAGGCCAACGACGGTGTCGGTGACTGGCACCTCGCTCACGACCCGACCGGTTCGTTCACCGGCATGAGTTTCCGGCTGGGAGCGGTCGCGATCGACGCCTTCACCCAGCGCCACGCCCACTTGTCGACCTCGCCGCAGTCGGGATTTGTGAGAGTGCTCACCGTTCAGCGCCGGCATGCCACGGGCGTCGACATTTTGCGCGGCCTGGTGTTGACCCGCACGGACGGCGACCACCGTGTCGAGCGCACACTCGATCGACGCAGTGACTGGCTCGATGTGGTCACTGACCTGTTTGGTCTGCAGCTCGACGTCGCCCCTCTGGCCCTTGAGTCCTTGTGGGCCAAAGTCGTGGCCGCCCACGAGGCCCGGCTTCTCTCTACCGGAGGGTGACCGGTTCGCCCTCCGAGCGCATCTTGATCGAGCACCCCAATGACGGGACCTGTTCGACCGTGACTTCTTCGCGGGCGAGGACTGAATTCACTGCCGCCCGCAAGGTCTCCCCGGTCACCTCGACGTCGTTGCTCGGCCTTGCTTCGTCGAACTGACCCCGGTAGGCAAGCCGATGGTCGTGGTCGAAGAGGAAGAAGTCTGGGGTGCAGGCGGCTGTGAAAGCGCGGGCAACTTCCTGGCTCTCGTCGAAGAGGATCGGGAACGTGAACCCGACTTCGTTGGCCACCCGGGCCTGGTTCTCGGGTGCGTCCTCGGGATAAGCGTCGGTGTCATTGGAAGCGATACCGACGATCGCCAACTCGGTCCCACCGAAGTCCTTGCCGAACTGGGCCAACCCATCCTGGATGCGCTTCACGTAGGGGCAGTGGACGCAGAGAAAGACGGCCAGTAGTGGGCGATCGACAAAGTCATCGGATCCAACGCTTTCGCGGGTGCGAATGTCAGAGAGAAGGAATTTGGGTAGCTCGGTCCCGAGGGCGAGCATGGTGGAAGCTGCAGGCATGCTGCCAGGCTAGGCCGCTGTTGGCCGTTAACTCTCCCGCGCGAACCAGACATTGCCGGGCCCGATGTAGCTGTTGCCCTCGCCCCAGATCGCGACCGTCTTGCCGTTCGAGATATCGAGTTCAAAGTAGTCCCCATAGGGCTGCAGATAGCCGTCAAGAGGTGTTTCCAGTTTGTATGAGAAACCACTGACGAAAGCTGAAAGCTGCGTCTCTCCCGACCACTCGCTGCCGCCATCAGTCGAACGTCGGTAGTACGTGTTCCAGCGGGCATCGGGGTCATTTCCACCGCTATCGAGTCCGTTGCGGTCGTCTTGCCAAGCGATGCGCACGTCACCATCGCCGGTCCCAACCAATGCCGGGAACAAGTTGTTGACCCCGGTCGGCGCAAGCGAGACATCGATAGGAGCGCTCCAGGTCTGCGCGACGTCTGTTGATCGGGCGAAGAGCAACCGATTGGGGCCAAACTTTTCTCGGTTGGCGTTCCAGAGGACGAAGACGCCATCGCCATCGTCGACACCGACCGCGATCTGGCCGCCCCAGTAGTCCCAGCCGCTGCAATCGCAGGGGGGTGGTGCTTGCGACTGATCAAGGACGGTCGTCGACCAGGTCTCACCGCCGTCTCCGGACGTAGTGATGTAGAGGTTGATGGTGCCCTTCGCCTGACCGGGGTTGTTGACTCCGTTCCAGGCAAGGTGGACCGTGCCATCAGTGCTGATCGCCGCCCCCGATGGCAGGGAAACACCGAGTTTGCTATTGGTGTTGTGCACAGGCTGGACCACGGTCCAGGTATCGCCGCGATCATGGCTGACAGACACCCAGATTTTCTGCTGGCTGTGGTACGAGAGGTACACGTGGCCGTCCCTGGCGGCGAGGGCGATCTTGTCGAGGCCGCGCTCGATGTCTTCGACTAGTACCGGTGCGAAGGTTTCCCCGAAATCGTCGGAGCGGGCCACGAACATGCTGGACTTGTCACCTTCCATGTATGCCGCGTAAACAGTCTCCCTGTCCGCTGCATCGACCACGATTTGGGGGTCGTCCTGTCGGGTCTCCGAAGGTGCCAAGGCGTGAGGCTCACCCCAGGTCACTCCATGGTCGTTCGATATCTGGATCACCATATGGGGGCTGGGGCAGTCGAGGCAGGAAGGATCGACTTCGCCGGTCGCCTCACCGCCAAATCCGAAGTAGTGGGTCCACAGGGCGTACACATGGCCAGAGTCGTCGGCGGCAATGGACGGCTCCCAGTCGTCACCGGCTGGGAATCCGATCTGGACGGGAAAGCTGAAGCTCGCAACCGGAGGAGGCAGCCCCGCGGCTCCAGTCGTACCCAGAATGAAGATCAACGCGGCGATCGCCAGTACCAGTTGCGACCGAGGACGCATTAGGTCAGCGTAGCTTCGGCAAAAGCTCACTTACATGCGAAAGACGCCAAACTCGGCGGAGCCCTGGACCGGACCGGAGTGGCTGGCGGAGAGGGCGATTCCGAGGACATCCCGAGTCTTACGTGGGTCGATGAGCCCGTCGTCGCGGATGCGGGCGGTGGAGAAAAACGCTTGCTCTTCGTGACCGATCTGGGTCTCGATCAGCGCTCGCCGCTGTTGGTCGGCATCCTCGTCGAAGGGGCGGCCTTGATCGACTGCGGATTGCCGGGCGATGATCGACATCACCCCCGCCAGTTGCTTGGGCCCCATCACGGCCACTTTGTGATTCGGCCAACCGAAAACCAAGCGGGGGTTGTAGGAACGTCCCGACATTCCGTAGTTGCCCGCTCCGTACGAAACTCCGGCCATCAGCGAGAAATGCGGGACCGTCGAGTTGGCAACAGCGTTGATCATCTTGGCTCCGTCCTTGATGATTCCGCGCTGCTCGTACGCCTTGCCCACCATGTAGCCGGTGGTGTTATGAATGAAGAGCAGCGGGGTGTCGTAGCGGTTGCACAGCTGGATGAACTCGGTTGCCTTGTGAGCCTCCTCCGAAAAAAGAACACCCTGGGCATTAGCGAGGACGCCAACGACATATCCGTGGATCGATCCCCACCCGGTCACAAGCGAGGTTCCGTAGGTGGCCTTGTACTCCTCGAAGCGAGAGCCGTCGAGAGTGCGTGCCAGGATCTCGCGGGGATCAAAGGGAGTGCGCAGGTCGGCGGGGATAATGCCGAGGATGTCGTCGGGATCATGCGTCGGTGTGTCGGGCGACTGCGTAGGCCCGTATCCGTGCTTGCGCCAATTGAGATGGGCAACGATGTCGCGGCCGATGCGAATGGCGTCGGCCTCGTCCTGGGCGAAGTAGTCGGAGAGACCGGAGATCCGGGAATGCATCTCGGCCCCACCCAATTCCTCGTCGGTTGACTCCTCGCCGGTAGCCATCTTCACCAGCGGAGGACCGCCGAGAAACACCTTCGCTCGCTCCTTGACCATCACCGAGTAGTCGCACATCGCCGGAACATAGGCACCGCCGGCCGTGGAGTTTCCGAAGACCAGGGCCAAGGTGGGGATTCCCAGCCGGGAGAGCTGCGTGAGGTTGCGAAACCATTTTCCGCCGGTGATGAAGACCTCGGCCTGATCGGGAAGGTCGGCCCCGCCCGACTCCACCAGATTGATGAGCGGCAGTCGGTTTTCCCGCGAGATGTCCTGAGCACGCAGAGTCTTCGCCAGGCTGTATCGATTCGAGGAGCCCGCCTGGCTCGTGGGGTCGTTGGCAGAGATGATGCATTCGACCCCGGAGACGATCCCGAGGCCCGTGACTGCATTGGCGCCGAGGTTCTTGTCCGTTCCCCAGGCGGCCAGCGTCGAGAGTTCGAGGAAGTGTGAGTCGCGGTCGAGCAAGAGCTCGATGCGCTCGCGCACCAACAGCTTTCCCCGGGCCCGGTGACGGTCGATGTACTTCTGCCCCCCACCGAGCCTGGCCTCGGCCTGGAGGACCTCGAACTCCTCCAGCCGAGCGGTGCTCGCCCGGTAGTTGGAGGCGAACTCCTCGCTCCGTCGATCGACCCGGCTTGGAAGAACCTGCATCCTTTTCGAGGCTAGCTTCCACTCAACTTCGCGACTGAGACGGCCGATACGTCCCTGGTAACTCAGGAGGTCGACGAGGGATGCTTCTTTCGGGGAGTCTTAGCAACTGGTCCGTAAGCGACCTTTTGCAGATCATGCGAGTGACGGCCAAGACGGCCACGTTGCGAATCGACGGCTCGCGTCCCGGGGTGATCCATTTCGGCGACGGCCGCATCGTCGGTGCAGGCCTGGCCGGCCAGCGAGTTCCCCGCAATGCCGAAGAGGCTCTGCGATCCACCGTCGATGCCCTTCATGTTCTGACGTCGACTGCCGACGGTGCCTTCCTCGTTGCCGAGCCAGACTTCGACCCGGCCCTGCGCGGCTGGGATGTGGCCGAGGTCTTGATGGAAGTCGATCGTCTCCGGCAGATGGAGCACGAGGTCATCTCCCAGGGTGTCACCGAGGGGACGTCTCTCCGTCTCGCCTCCGAAGTCGCCACTCCAGTCACTCTTCACTCTGAAGAATGGGCGGCCCTTTGCGCCCTCGTGCCTACCTTCAGCCTCTCCTCGCTTCAGGAGGCCTTCGGCAACTCCCGCGCCCTCCAGTTTCTGAGTGCCCTGCTCGGACGCGGGCTCACGGTTCCAGCACCCGAGGCTCAGGCCGAGGTGGCGATCGACACGGTCCCCGTTCTCGAGCCCATCGTCCTCAACGAGGTGAGCGTGGTCGTCAACCCGGAGCCGGAGCTGCCGGTCCTCGATTGGTTGGGTGACCACCAGGTTGATGGCGCGGTGGACCTCAGTCCCGGAACCGATGACGAAGATGACGAGGACGAGGACGAGGACGAAGAAGTGGAGTACGAAGTCGATTCCAATCGACGGGCCCTCCGGGGTGTTGTCGCCTCTCCCGAGACCACCCTCGTCTCGAACGTTCTGGGCGATATGCGAAAGCTGAGGACCGGCCAGTCCTAACCATTCTTGCGTAGGATCGCGCCCCTAATCCGGGGGTTTTTTACGCAAGAACCAATGGTGATCGGGATAGCCGGAGGCTCCGGCTCCGGCAAGACCACGATCGCCGCCGCGGTGGCATCTGCCGTGACCGGAGTCACGATCATCCAGCACGATGCCTATTACCGGCATCGACCCGAGCTGGCGTTTGCCGAACGGTCCGCCGTCAATTACGACCATCCCGATTCGCTCGAGACGGTGCTTCTGATCGAACACCTCGTTCTTCTTGGGAAAGGAGAGGCCGTCGAGGTCCCGACCTACGACTTCGCCGCCCATCTGCGCTCCGAGCGAACCACACCCGCCGCGTCCGCCCGGGTGGTGATCGTGGAAGGGATCCTGGTGCTGGCCGATGCCGACCTCAGGACCCATCTCGACCTGAAGATATATGTCGACACCGATGCCGACCTGCGATTGGCACGTCGCATTAAACGCGACATCGACGAGCGTGGTCGCAGTCTCGATTCAGTGTTGGGTCAATACTTCGCCACCGTCCGCCCGATGCACCTCAAGTTCGTTGAGCCGTCCAAGCGATATGCCGACCTCATCGTCCCCGAGGGATACAACCCCAACGCCCTGGCGACCGTGGTCGAGATGATTCGCGCCAACCTGACCGGCAACGACCCTTCCATATACTCGCCGGCATGACCAGGCGCCCAACGGTCGCCGTCGTCGGAGTCGGCGCCATGGGCGAGGCTCTAGTCGCCGGACTCCTTAGTGCCGGCTGGAAACCCTCCGAGCTCACCTTGATCGTGAGACGTCCTGAGCGGGTGGATCAGCTCAAGGAACGAACCGGGGTCGAGGTGTCGCTGACCCCCAACGATGCCGGTGGTCGGGAGGTCGTCGTCATTTCGGTCAAACCCCGCGATGTCGCCCAGCTGCTCGATGCACTCAAGACGGCGATCAAACCGGGTCAGGTGCTGCTCTCGATCGCCGCCGGGGTCCCGACCTCGACCTACGAGGCGGCTCTGGGCGAGGTGGCAGTCGTGCGGGCGATGCCCAACACTCCGGCTCTGGTTAAGGAAGCGGTCACCGGGATGGCCGCCGGCCGGCACGCCGGTGAAGAGGAGCTGGAAAAGGCGCGCCTCGTGCTCGAAGCCGTGGGCGGTGTGCAGCAGCTAGACGAGGGCCTCCTCGACGCCGTTACCGCGGTCAGCGGAACCGGACCCGCCTATGTTTTCCTTCTCGCCGAGGCTCTCACCGAAGCGGCGGTTCGCGAGGGCCTGCCTCGCGACATCGCCGAGTCCTTCGTCAACCAGACGATCCGCGGCGCCGGACACCTCCTCACTGAGACTGCGCGGGGGCCGTTCGAGTTGCGCTCGCAGGTGACGTCTCCCGGCGGCACCACGGCCGCGGCGGTGCATGTGCTGGAGGAACGCGGGTTCCGGGCATTGGTCGAAGATGCCGTCCGCGCCGCCGCCCAGCGCGCCCGGGAGCTCGGCTCGGCATGAGCCTCTTTTCCCGCCTGGTGGTGGGAACAGCCGAATCTCCCCCGATCAAGCGCCTCATTACCCGGACCAGAGCCGGCCGGACATTGGCACATCGCTTCGTCGCCGGCGAATCCCTCGACCAGGCGGCTGCAGTTGCTCGCCGGCTCAATCAATCCGGCATGTCGGTTTCTCTCGATTTGCTCGGCGAAGAGGTGAAATCGCCCGCCGAGGTTGATCTGGCGTTCAAGGGGTACGAGGAATGCCTGAGGCGGATCGCCGACGAGGGCCTCGACGCCAACATCTCGGTCAAGCTCACCCAGCTGGGCCTCGCCATCGATCAGGAACTGGCCGCCGCCACGCTTGACCGGCTTGCCACCACCGCGGTGGAGATGGGGCTCACTATGACCATTGATATGGAGGACTCTCGCTACACCGCGGCGACGGTCGACGTCTATCGCGCGGCGCAGGAACGTCGTGGCAATCTCGGACTGGCCCTCCAGGCCTATCTGTTTCGCACGCCGGAGGATGTCGACAGCCTGGCGGGGCTCGGAGGACATCTCCGGCTCTGCAAGGGCGCCTACGTAGAAGACGGCGACGTCGCCTTGACCGATCGAGAGGATATCGACGCCGCATTCGTCCGCCTCCTCGAGGTACTGATGTCGGCAGAACAGGTGATGCCCGCCATCGCCACTCACGATCCTTCGTTGATCGAGCACACGCGACGATTGGCACAATCCCGCCAAGCTCCATTCGAGTTTCAGATGCTGTATGGAGTTCGGTCGAAAGCCCAGAGGGAGCTTTCCTCGGCCGGGTATCCCGTTCGGATCTATCTCCCCTATGGCTCGCATTGGTATCCGTATCTGGTGCGCCGGTTGGGCGAGCGCCCCGCCAACGTGGCGCTTTTCCTCCGAGCTTTGGTCGGCGGATAAGGTCGGGCCGATGAGCGTCGAATTCACCCTCCCCGATCAGGACGGCCAGCCCTTTTCATCCGCCGACTACCACGGGCGGCAATTGATCGTCTTTTTCTATCCGGCGGCCATGACGCCCGGATGCACCGCCGAGGCCTGTGACTTTCGCGACAACTACCAGGCCTTGCAGAAAGCCGGTT
>JBOGEW010000143.1:0-3784 GCA_050742075.1 Acidimicrobiia bacterium | reverse complement strand
GAGTTCTAGGACCTCTCTTTCGCTCAACCCGGTGGCCGAGAGATCGGTGAGAAGGGCGGCCCGGTCCAAGGAGAGCTCGCCTGTGGCCAGGGAGGCGGAGATCTCGCCCTTCGGGCCATGGGCCAGGGTGCGGAGCCGGGAGGCGGTGCGGTGGGAGATGTCCAAGACCGAAGAGAGCCAGTCGGTGACATTGCGATCCCCCGAGGACCAGGCGATCTGGTGGGGATCGAGATGGGAGACCAGCTCCGCCTGTCGTCCCAACAAGCGGTTGATCTGTCGCTGGTTGGTTACCAGTTCTTCTTCCCCAACCACTGATCTGCTCGGCTTCAGCATCCCACTCGAACATGTGTTCCATGACCGAATCATGACAGAGCGGGGTGACAATTTGCCGTCCCCGCAAAAGAAACCTGAAAAAGAGATCCTTGATGAGCCCAGTTTTCAGAAATTGCCTCTGGCTTTAAGACCTGGCGACAAGAAAGACTCGACTGATCGGAAGGACGGTACGACCCGACGGGGACGGGGGATAGGCGCGTCGATAGGCGTCGGCCAGGGCGTCGGAGAAGTCTGAGAATTCGGCAGCGGACAGGATCGATTGCACCGGGACAAGCACTGACCCCCGAACCCAGGAGAGCACCCGGTCAGGCCCATCCATCGCTTGGTAGTAGGTGGTGCGCCAGGCATCGATCTCGCTCGCCGCGGCCAGCCAATCCAGGTACTGACTAAACGGGGCGACAGGATTTCGAAGAAGGTGTCCATCGAGGCGATCGGTCCATCCCCGGCGGTCGACCTCCTCGTAAATCAGTTGGTGCGTCGGCTCACGCCAGTTGTCGGGCATCTGGACGGCCAGCACTCCACCGGGTCGTAGCTCGCCAAGCAAGCGCCCGAAGAGATGCTCGTGGTTGGGCAGCCAATGCAGGGTGGCGTTCGAGAAGATCAAATCGGGGGCCTCGTCTGGTTCCCAGTCTTCGATGTCTTCATGGCGGAGGGTGACGTTGCCTTCGGGTCGCACCTGGCCCAGCATTTCGTTCGAGCTGTCGATGCCGATGACAGCCGCTCCCGGCCAGCGACGGGCAAGTTCGTTTGTCAGCTCGCCCGTGCCGCAGCCGAGGTCATAGACGAGGGAGGGTTCGATCGACACCCGGGCCATGATCTCGCGTCCGGGCCGAAGCCGGAGGTCGCCATGGGCACCGTAACAAGAGGGATCCCACGTCATCGGCGATAGCTTTTCTCGGTGGCCTCAGCTAGACGTTCGATCAAGTTTTGGGGAAGGGCTTCTGACATCCGCCAGGTCCAGTTGCCCTGTTCCTTGCCGGGGGTATTCATCCTGGCTTCGGAACCGAGGCCGAGCACGTCCTGGACAGGAGCGATCGCCGCCAACGCCTTCGATTCGAAGACTAGCTCGATCATCTCCCAGTTGATCTCTTCGCCTCGTGTGCGCGTGGTCTGCAGCAGGCGCCGGCGATCGCGGTTGAGGCGGCGCCGGTCGTGGCGACTGTTCTCACCCCAGAACCAGCCAACGGCGGTGTCGTTGTCATGGGTACCGGTGTAGGCAAAGACATCGAGGGGATAGTTGTGCGGGTGATGAAGCGACGTATCGGATTCGGCATCGAAGCCGAACTGCGCCACCCTCATGCCCGGAAACCCGAATTGCCGTCGAAGCGCGGTCACTTCGGGGGTGATGATCCCGAGATCCTCGGCGATGATCGGGAGCTGGACCTCGGCTGCGAGCTCGTTGAAGAGGTCAGCTCCCGGACCCTCCACCCAACGGCCCTTGATAGCGGTCGGTTCCGACGCCGGAATCTCCCAGTAGGCCGAAAAACCCCGGAAATGATCGATACGCAGCAAGTCGAAACGAGCGAACGCCCCCCCGAGCCGTTCAGCCCACCATTGGTATCCCTCGGCCTGGTGGCGGTCCCACCGGTAGAGCGGGTTGCCCCATCTCTGGCCGGTGCTCGAGAAGTAGTCAGGCGGTACCCCCGCCACCAGGGTCGGGCGTCCGTCCTCTCCCAGTTGGAAGAGGTCGGGGCGCGACCAAACATCCGCCGAGTCATGAGCAACGAAAATCGGGAGGTCCCCGATCAGCTGGATGCCGAGTTCCTGGGCAAAGGCGTGGAGGGAATCCCACTGTTGCTGGAAGAAAAACTGGATCGCTCGCTCAACCTCGATGGCCCTCGCCAGTCGTTGGCTCACCTCAAGCAACGGCCCTTCCTCCCGGAGGGCGAGAGCAGTCGGCCATTCGAGCCAGGGGCGATCGTCGAAGGAGTGCTTGAGGGCGGAGAACGTGGCGAATTCGTCGAGCCATGGAGTTCGCCGAAAAGCTTCGTACTCGCTTTCGGCGTTCGATCGCAGGAAGCGAGTGGCAGCCGTGACAAGTAGTTGTCGTTTGCGCGGGATCAATGCCCCAAAGTCGACCCTGTCTCGCGGCAGGCGCTCTAGGGACTGAACCTCGCTCCGGCGGAGCCAACCACGAACCACGAGTTCATCGAGGTCGATCAGCAGGGGGTTGCCGGCGTGAGTGGACGGGGATTGGTAAGGGGAGTCTTGGTATCCGGTCGGGCCTACCGGGAGCATTTGCCAGTAGCCCTGGCCCGCGTCGGCCAGGGCGCGCACAAACTGGCGTGCCGCCTCTCCGGTTGTCCCTATTCCCTGAGTGGTGGGAAGCGAGCTGATGTGGGCCAGGATTCCACTGTGACGGCTCATCACCCGACGAGGGCGAAGCGAACGGTGAGACTGACAGTCACGGTGGTGCTCCCGGCTTCGACCGGCACCGCTTCGGCCAGAGCCAGGCGCGGGCGCGGCATCCCCGCGATGTCGGACTCCTGGATGGAAAGTGGTCGCCCGAGGGTGAGTCCGGCTTGGTCTGCGAGTTGGGACGCTTTGGCGGTCACTTTTTGCCAGGCGATGGCTCGAGCCTCTGCTTCGACCCCGTCGACCTCGCGCCGTCCGAAACTCACCCCGCCCATTTCCGCTCCCTCGCCTAGCGCCGCCAGCCCGCCGGCGACGATTTCGCCGGTTTTCGACACGTCAGCTAGAGAGATCCGTACCCCGTTGCGGGCGCGATACCCCACCAGGGCGCCGTTGCGATCCGTTTCCGGCCAGAGGCTGAGATCGCTCGTCTGCACGTTGATTTCCTCGATGCCGGCCTGGGCCAGGGTGGCGAGGAGGCCTCCCACCCGGCGGGAGACTTCGGCCATCGCCGTGCCGGCATCGTCGCGGACGACACTGGCGGCCAGGTTGATGATCGCCTGGTCGGGAGGGACGAAAGCTTGACCGATCGCGGTGACGGTGATGCCACTCTTCATGGCGCGGGGAGCGTATCCGCTTTCTGTCTCGTTCCCGACCTCGGTTCGAGAATCGACAGGGGTGAACAGGAGGTGGAGAATGGCGCTGTGGGTCCGTTGCAGGGAGTGCGGATAATCGAGATGGCCGGGATCGGTCCGGTGCCGTGGGCGGGAATGATGTTGGCCGACCTCGGGGCCGACGTCGTCCGGATCGATCGGGCGGTTCCTTCGCCACTCGACCAGTTCTTCGGGCAGGATCCGACCAAGCGCAGCCGGCGCAGCCTCGCTCTCGACCTCAAGCAACGAGAAGGGGTCGAGGTGGCCCTGCGGGCGATCGAGAGAGCACAGATCCTGATCGAGGGATTTCGCCCGGGGGTGATGGAGAGGCTCGGTCTCGGGCCTGCCCTCTGCCTGGAACGAAATCCCGGTCTGGTCTACGGACGCATGACCGGCTGGGGTCAGGCTGGCCTCCGGGCTCGCACCGCCGGTCACGACCTCTACTA
>JBOGEW010000142.1:0-7304 GCA_050742075.1 Acidimicrobiia bacterium | reverse complement strand
CTTCCCCCCTCCCCGGCTCCGCCGGTACTCCCCCGTCGGGGGGAGAAACAGGGTCATACGGAGGGCGCCGGCTTTCCCCCTCCCGGTCGGTGGCGTTACGCCATCCGGTTTCTGAGCGAGAGAACGCTTTTGGCGTGGATCTGACAGACCCGTGACTCGGTGACGCCGAGAACATTGCCGATCTCGGCCAGGGTCAAGCCTTCGAAGTAGTAGAGGGTGATGACGAGTCGTTCCCGGTCGGGGAGGCGATTGATGGCATCCCCCAGGAGGTGTCTTGTCTCTTCGGCCTGGAACGCGCCTTCGGGGCTCATCCCGCCGATGTCGGGGAGAAAATCGCCGAGCGAGGAGCCGGCGTCAGGCCCGATCATTTCGTCGAGGGCGATCAGACCGAGATTGGAGATCTCGGCCAGGGTGGAGCGAACCGAGTCCACCTCCTGGCCCATATGCTTGGCGAGCTCTTCGTCCGAGGGAGTTCTTTGCAGTCGGTGCTCGAGCTCGGACAGCGAGCGTTCCATCTCCCGGGCCCGGGAGCGGACCGACCGGGGCACCCAGTCGAGGGAGCGGAGACCGTCGAGGATCGAACCCTTGATCCGATTGATGGCATAGGTCTCAAATTTGAAACCCCGCTCCGGCTCGAACTTGTCGATGGCATCGATCAAGCCGAACACGCCGTAGGAAACGAGATCGGATTGATCGACGTTGCGGGGCAGTCCGGCGGCAACGCGGCCCGCTACGAACTTGACCAGCGGCGAGTACTGGAGAATGAGCGCTTCCCGCGCCTGGCCATCGCTCTCTACTTTGAGGCGTTGCCAGAGCCCGGGAAGGGCGCTTTGTTCTTCGTCAGGCTCGAGGATGGCTGAGGTCATAGGTGGATTTCAGGTGTTGACGGGATACGGCAGTGTAAAGCTGGGTGGTCGCCAGGTCACGGTGTCCCAGAAGCTCCTGGACCGCCCGTAGGTCGGCACCCCCTTCGAGGAGATGAGTGGCAAAGGAGTGCCGCAGGGCGTGGGGGAAGGTTGCGGCCCGATTACGCACCACCCGGCGGATGCCCCGCTCGTTGAGTCGCCGACCGCGGTCGCCCACGAATAGCCACCTTCCGGCTTCGGGACCAGCGATCGACCCTCGTCCCTCCTCGAGCCAGCTGGCAATGGCGACTTGCGCCGGTTTTCCGACCGGAATCGAACGCATCCGACCTCCTTTGCCAACCACGGTTAGGAGATCGGTCGCGACGGAGTCAATAGTCAGGCTGGCCAGCTCGGATACCCGGATCCCAGTCGAGTAGAGCAGTTCGAGAATTGCCCGGTCACGCAGGTCTTTGGCCGTGATGGCAGGGAGAGAGTCGAGGAGTGAACCCACCTGCCGCTGCGGAAGCGCTCGGGGAAGGCGCTCGGGCAAGCGCGGGCGGGAGAGACTGGCGGCTGGATTCACGACGAGGAGATGCCGGCGGACCCCGTCCTCGAAGAAACTTCGCACCGCCGACGACTTGCGAGCGATGGAGCGGCGGGCGTAACCGGTTCGATCGAGGATTGCCAGATAGCGGCGTAAGAGCTGGCGATCGATGGCGCCGTAATCCTCGATCGCCTCGGCGGAGCAGAAGTTGACAAAATGGGTTAGATCCCGGCGATAGGCCTCGATGGTGTTGGGGCTATAGCCACGCTGGGTCTGCAACCGATCGAGATAAGACTCGACCATCGGTGCGGCCCATTCGGGCAGTTGGCGATCCGCCATGGAAATTCAGGGTATTGCCAACGACCTCAGATTCCGAGCTCACTCCGGGTCAGCCTGGCCAGCGTCTCGCCGACCGGACCCTCCGATTCCGCCAGCAAGGTGTCTACATCCTCACCCCAGGTCCCCGGAGATGCCAGCGATCTGGGCGGCGTACCGAGTATGTAGGTGAGCGATTCCACCAGATCGTCTGGTCCGAGAACGGGGTGCGCGCCATCTCGAATCAGGAGATTGCAACCCTCCGACACCGTCCGATTGATGTCACCCGGCACTGCCAGCACCTCCCGTCCGAGTTCGAGCGCCAGCCGGGCGGTGATCAGCGCTCCCCCGGTCACCGCCGCCTCCACCACCACCACTGCGGCCGAGAAGGCAGCGATGATTCGGTTGCGGGCCGGAAAGCGGAACGGGGCTGGCGGCGTTCCCGGTTCGTACTCGGAGATCAGCCCCCCGCCTTGCCCTATCAGCTTCTGCGCCAGACTCTCGTTCTGGCGGGGATAGACGATGTCGAGTCCCGAGCCCAGAACCGCCCATCCCGTTTCATTCGCTTCGACGCAGGCCTGGTGGGCAACCCCATCGATCCCGCGCGCCAGGCCGCTGATCACCGGCCACCCGGCTGTTGCCACCGCCCGACCGAGCACCCGCGCCACGGTTTCTCCATATGAGGTCGATCGTCTGGTCCCGACGATCGCCACGCCGAGGCGGGGAGGGAGAGTGCCGACCACCCACAGCCTTTCGGGGAGCGCCGGCACTCCGTCGAGGTAGGAGGGAAGGATTTCCTGGCGCAGGGCAGTCAAATCGAACCTCGGTATGAGAGTGCTTCCCCCACGTGCACCTGGTTCACCATCTCTGCATCTCCCAGGTCGGCGATGGTCCGCGCCATCCGCCGGACCCGGTCGGCACCACGCCCGGTCAACACCCCCTTGCGAACGGCGGCAGCGATCAAATCAAGGGCGGGCCCGTCGTATGGGAGGGAGTCGAGCTCAGGCCGGCTCAAGGCGGAGTTGGCGCGCTTGGTGCGATCCAGCTGAGTTCGACGTGCCCTCAGCACTCGAGCTTTGACGGTCGCCGAGTCTTCGGCGGGAGGACCCAGCAGGAGATCGGGGTCAGGCGCTGTCATGTGCAGGCGGAGGTCGAATCGGTCGAGAAACGGGCCGGTCAGTCGACGTCGATAACGAGCCACTTCCGTTGGCGGGCATTGGCAAGACACGACCCGGTCGCCTTGAAACCCGCACGGGCAAGGATTGGAGGCGGCCACCACCTGCGCTCGGGCCGGAAAGGTGACGCTCCTCCCCCGGCGGGCGATCGTGACCGTGCCGTCCTCGATCGGTTGACGGAGGGCGTTGAGCAGGTGAGGCGGGAACTCGCCCAGTTCGTCGAGGAATAGCACCCCTCCGTGGGCCAGGGACACCTCACCCGGCTGGGGGTGAGGGTTGCCTCCTCCCACCACCGCTGCCATCGAGGCCGAATGATGAGGGGCTCGAAATGGAGGCCGGGAGGTCAATGGGCGTCGGCGATCGGCCGATGCCCAGAGACAGGCGACCTCCACGGCCTCGATGGGCTCGAGCGGCGGGAGGATCGTCGGCAGTCGCTTGGCGAGCATCGTCTTCCCGCAGCCCGGCGACCCGATCATGAGAAGGTGGTGTCCTCCGGCAGCGGCGATCTCAAGCGCCCTCCGGGCGTGGGGCTGTCCGCGAACGTCGGCCAGGTCGATCTCGTCGAGATACAGGTCGTCGAGCTTTGGTTCCGCCAATCGCGGACTTGACCCGCCGGCGATAACCGAGGTCGCCTCCGCCAGGCTGGCGATGGCAAAGACTTTCGATCCCGGAACCCGGGCGGCAGTCGGGGCGTCTGCTTCGGCGATGAGACAGGGCCATCCGCGTTCCACCGCGAGAAGAGCGGCGCCGATGCCCCACCGGCTGCGACGGACCGTGCCATCGAGAGCGAGCTCGCCCGCGACGATCATCCGGGCCGGGCTGGGAATGACCTTGGAGGCGGCCAGAACTCCGAGGGCGATCGGAAGGTCGTAGTCCGACCCCGCCTTGGGGAGGTCGGCCGGAGAGAGATTGACGGTGATCTGGCGGTGGGGAAAGTCCTGGCCGGTGGAAAGGATGGCCGCCTTGACCCGTTGCTTTGCTTCGCGGATCGAGGTGTCGGGCAGTCCGACCAGCGAGAAGGACTCGATGGGACGGCCGACGTGGGCTTCAATCCGGACCGGTCGCGGCTCTGCCCCGACCATCGCCACCGACATTGCCTGGGCAAACACCTAGTGGTTATACGGGCGGGAAGTGGGGCGCACTAGGGGGTCATATTCTCCCTTTCTGGGTGTTTCTCCCCCCGGCGAGCAAACCCCCTCCCCGCCTGCGGCGGTACTCCTCCCTACGGGGGGAGAAAGCCCGAGCCCTTCCCGGGTGTTTCTCCCCCGGCGAGGATTTCCCCCCTCCCGGCTTCGCTGGACTCCCCCCTTCAGGGGGAGAAACAGCTTCGTCACCGTCCGTGGAAACGCGCGGGGCGTTTCTCCAAGAACGAATTGACTCCTTCGACCGCGTCGTCACTGCCGAGGCAGATCGCCTGTGCTTGTCCTTCGCTTGCCAGGGCCTGGCCGAAATCGAGCTGGAGTGAGTGATTGAGGTTCTGCTTGCTGAACATCTGAGCCACCGGGGCGCCGGCAGCCAGCACCGCGGTCAACTCGCCCATGCGCTGGTCGACAGCGTCGGGTTCGACGACTTCCAGCACGAGCCCGATGGCTCGTGCCTCATTGGCTTCGATGATCCGGCCGGTGAGGGAGAGCTCTTTGGCTCTTTGCAACCCGACGATCCGGGGCAGGAGCCAGCTCCCTCCGAAATCAACGGTCAGTCCCCGTTGCACAAAGATCTCGCTGAACCGAGCACGAGTGGTAGCGATAACGAGGTCGCATCCCAGGGCGAGGTTCATCCCTGCCCCGGCGGCGATCCCGTCGACGAGGGCAACGGTCGGTTTGGTCAAGCGATGAAGTGCCAGCGCTGCCTCGCCTACGCGCTGCATACGGCGTCGATTGGCTACGACCCCGGTTTCGTTGCGGGCGGCGGGATCGAGATCCGCTCCCGAGCAGAATGCCCCTCCTGCCCCGGTGATCACCAGCACGCGCTGGTCCGATGATTCGAAGTCGGAGAAAGCGATGCGCAGGTCCTCCCACCCATCCGGTGGGACTGCGTTTTTTCTCTCGACGCGATCGAGGGTCAGCCAACGAGTCGAGCCGCGGTCTTCGGACAAGAGCCACATGGCCGGTCACGGTAGCCACGGGGGTCGCCGGTAACGTGGCCGATCATGGGCTTCAACCCCTTCCGACCGGTTCGCAAGAGTGCCGCCGACCTGGCGCTCATGGCTGGAACGATCGCAATTGTCGTCGGCCTTGTGGTGTGGGCGATCTGGGGGTAACCGTCTCGCCCGTGCAGCCGTACGCAGCTCGCAAGCAGTACCTCTGTCCCGGATGCAACAACACGATCGGAGTGGGTGTGTTCCATTTGGTGGTAGTCCCCGACGATGAGCCGGAGGACAGGCGGCATTGGCATCACGGCTGCTGGCACAAAGAGATGCGACGTCGCTTCGGAGCCGGAACGCAGTAGGCCGTCAGGCGTCGCGGAGCTTGAGGCCGGCCCAGGAGATCAGGATTCCGAGCACCGACCAACCCAGAACGACGATCAAGCCCCGACGAAAGGACGGCAGGTCGCCAAGAATCTGGCCGAATCCTCCGACGCTGAGTGACCCCAGCAATGCCGAGGTATGGATCGACAGCGAGACCTCACGAAACCCTTCCCAGAGAATGAGAAGACCCTCGACGAAAGTAAACGCAAGTGCGGCGCCTATTGCCGGGCCCACCGAACGCAGCCAGGCGGAGAAAGCCAGGCCCAGGGCCACCCAGGTGAATTGGACCAGGAGGGCTTTCCAGGCGATATCCCACCATCCGAGGGCGTCGAGCTCCCCGGACCCCTCGGCCAGAAAGTAGGTGGCAATCGAAAACACCACGATGGCGAAGACGATCGCCAGCCAGGCAGCCGTGGTACTCGTCAGCAGGCGGGCGATCAGGTGCTGGCCGCGGCGGCTACTACGGGTGAGGGTCGTGGACCACGCTGAAGTGGCGAGCTCCCCGGCGAGTGCCATCGTGGCAAGGATCAGCGGAAACCAGGTCTGGCCCATCACCTGGCCGGCGCCGAATATGTAGGCGCCGGGCTTTTCGATTTCGAGAAATCCGCCCTGGTCGTCGATCACCCGCGGCAGCAGATAGAAAATCCCGGCCAGGAACGCGGTCAGAAGAGTCAGCACCAAGGTCAGAACCCAAAATGTGCGGCGCTTGAACGTCTTGATCAGCTCGGCCTTGATCAGACCAATCAATTGGTCCCTCCGCTCATCGATCACTCTCGGTGAGGGACAGGAACAACTCCTCGAGGCGACCCGAACGACGGGCGAGCTCGCGGGGATACAGTCCGGCCCCGGCCAACGCCCGCGAGATGGCGGCGCCGTCCTCGGTTGAAACCGCGACCAGATCACCGTCCAAGACGGCATCGATTCCGGCATCAGCCAAGACAGCCGCGGCCCGGTCGGGCTGCTCGATCTCGACCGTGTACCCACTCCGGAACGAACCGAGAAGCGATGCCAGGTCGCCGGCGGCCAGGAGGCGGCCCTTGTTGATGACCACGACGTGATCGGCCATGGCTTCGACATCAGAAAGGTTGTGCGAGGAGACGATGACACTCTTGCCATCGGCAGCCAACCGCCGGAGGCTGTCTTTGATTTGCGCCTGGCCGGCGGGGTCGAGGCCATCGAGCGGCTCGTCGAGGATCAGAAGCTCCGGATCGCCTAACAGTGCCGCGGCGAGGGCCAGGCGTTGGCGCATCCCTTTCGAGTATCCGTCAATGCGTCTGCCCCCCTCCGAACCGAGTCCGGAAAACTCGAGCAGGTCGTCGACGCGTTTGTGTCCACGGCCCAAGGTGCGCGCCGCCACCACGAGGTTGTCCCGCCCGGACAATCCTTTGACGAGCCCCGGTTCCTCGACGATCGCCCCTAACCGCTTCACGATCTCGGGCAGTCGATCGCGCACGGACATCCCCAGTACCTCCATAGTTCCAGCGTCGGGTTTGGTCAGTCCGAGCAACGAACGGAAGGTGGTTGTCTTGCCGGCGCCGTTGGGACCGAGGAAGCCGCTGACTTTTCCGGCTGGAAAGGTGAAGGAAAGCCCGTCAAGGGCGATGGTCTTGCGATAGCGCTTGCGGAGTCCTTCAGCGACTATCGCATCCATCGATTTGAGGCTACACGCCGCCCTATACCGCCCTTGGCACCCAATGAAGGTCGATGCCGTACTTATGAAATCGAACGGTGATCACGTCGATGCGCGGACATCGAGAGAAGCGCGCCACTTTGCGGACTTGCTGAGCCTTCTGATAGTCGAAGGCGGCCATCGGATGCGCCGGCAGCCAGGTGCTGTCGGGACGCGACCGCGTCGAGCGAACCTCGACCAAGGTTCGCTCTCCGTCGATCCGAGTAAGGATGTCGATCTCCCCCGGAGCGAGAACCAGATTGCGGCCGAGGATCGGAAAGCCCCTGGC
>JBOGEW010000141.1:0-3763 GCA_050742075.1 Acidimicrobiia bacterium | reverse complement strand
GGTGGCCGAGGGCGATCGCCCCGCCGTTGACGTTGAGTACCTCTGCATCAACCCCGAGCCGGCGGGTGAACAATACGGTGTTCAATGCAAACGCCTCGTTGTTCTCGAACAGGTCGAAGTCCGAGATCGACTTTCCCTCCCGCTTCAACAGCTTCTCGACCGCGGGGATCGGGGCCTCGGGAAATCGATAGGGCTCGCCTGCCGCCCATGCCGAACCCGTGACTTTCGCAATCGGGTTGAGCCCGTATTCGTCTACTGCCCGAGCCGAAGCCAGCACCATCGCCGCAGCCCCATCGGAAATCTGGCTCGAATTGCCGGCAGTCAGCACCCCTTCTTTACGAAAGGCTGGGCGCAAAGCGCCCAAGCTCTCGACTGATGTCTCCCGTCGCACTCCCTCGTCGGCAGTGAGACCTGCGACTTCCACGATTTCGTCGCCGAAGGCTCCGCTGTCTTTCGCCGCCGCGGCCCGTTGATGAGAGGCGGCCGCTACCTGATCGAGCTCCGATCGCGAAACGCCCTCTTCGGCAATGAGCTGCTCGGTCTGCTCTCCCATTGGCTCGCCGGACTCAGGATCGGTCAGCCCATCACGGGCCATCAGATCCACAATCCGGCCCCCGGCGGGGGCGTATTTCCATCCCCACCGAACCTTGGCGTCGAGAGCGAAACCGGCGCCAGACATCGACTCCATTCCCCCGGCAAGAACAAGATCGACCTCGCCCGCTTTGATCTGCGATCCCGCCGTCATCACCGCCGCCATGCCCGAGGAGCACACCATGTCGACTGCCAGCGCATCGATCTGTTTGGGGATTCCGGCGAGGAAGGCAGCCTGGCGGGGGAGAAGCTGGCCATGGCCACCTCGGAGGACGTTGCCCATGATGACCAGGTCGAGTTGATCGCCAGCGACTCCGGCGACCTCTAACGTCTTCTGCATCACCGGTGCCGCGAGCGCCGGTGGTGTCAACTCCTTGAAAGCGCCACCGAAGCGTCCGATCGCCGACCGCTTCGCCGACACCACGAAAACCTCGGAGTTCATGCCGACGAAGCTAGTGGTCCACCGCTAGTAGATCACCGTTGTAGGAGATCCTTCTGGGATCGGGGATCTGGGCGTCGGGCGTCGCCATCAACGTGTCCCGGAAGGTCTCATCGCAATCGAAGGAACCGAAAGCGAGATGAGACTCGCTCATTTGGACTCGACGGTGTCGCTCCCGACCGAAGCAAGCATTTGCTCGAAGACCGCCACCGGATCATCACCGGGGCCGATCAAGGATGACTCGATCGAGTTCCGGCTGATGGCCGCCTGGCTCTCTCCGACCCGGACATACCGACAGCCGAGGTCGTTCCGAAGGTGGAGGAGATCGGCGGTGTGCAATCGGGAACGAGTCAATCTCGACCAAGTCGGCGCTGCCATTGGCCCTGGCATGCATATAGGGGCACTCGACCACCGGCTTCATGCCCCACTTCGAGTAGAGCGAGTGTGCCTTGGGGTCGTCAGAGGCGAGAGTCATCACCGGGCCGTCGTCAGGCAGGAGATAGGCGAGGATCCTGGTTCCAATACCCATGCCTTGACGAGATGGATCGACGAAGCAGTCGGAGACCACGTTCGTCTGCCACACCATCCGGTGCCCGGCAAACCCCACCACCTCGCCGTCATCGATCGCCACCGCCACCACTCCGGTTCTAAGGACGTGGGCGAACCAGGGGTTCTGCTTTCCAGGGGAAGATCCCGTCGCCCACCAGATCCGATGGATCTCGGGCAGGTCTGCGGCAACGGCGCGACGAACCTCAACCACTGGTGGTGGAAGGTGGCACCGATACCCGCTCGACGATTCCTCCTGGCCGGTACATTGCCCAAACAGTGAAGATCAGAGCGGCGATCACGACGATCGCCTGCCAGATCAGCTTGCCCCTCGTCACGTGCCGGGCGCCAACTCAGTCCTCCGAGGGCTGGCTGGCTGCCATGGCCGCGATTTCCTCCACCACGGTTTCGTTGGCAAGGGTGGTCACATCGCCCAGTTGACGGTTCTCCGAGATGTCTCGCAGGAGGCGGCGCATGATTTTTCCCGAACGCGTTTTGGGAAGGTCGTCGGTGAAGACGATCGACCTGGGCTTGGCGATGGGTCCGATGGTGCTGCTGACGTGTTCGCGGAGCTCTTTCAAGAGCGTCTCGTCACCCACCACTTTGCCCCGCAGTGTCACGAATGCGGCAATGGCCTGCCCGGTGAGATCGTCCTTGCGTCCGACCACCGCCGCTTCGGCTACCGCCGGGTGGGAAACCAGGGCAGACTCGACCTCGGTAGTGGAGATGTTGTGGCCGGAAACGAGCATGATGTCGTCCACCCGTCCCAGCAGCCAGAAGTAGCCGTCCTCGTCGCGCTTGGCACCGTCGCCCGGAAAGTAACGACCGGGAAAACGAGACCAATAAGTGTCGACGAAGCGATCGGGATCTCCATAAATCGTGCGTGCCATCGCCGGCCAGGGCCGGTCAATCACGAGAAAACCTCCACCTCCGAGTGGAACCGAGTTTCCCGCTTCGTCCACCACATCGGCCGAGAGTCCTGGCAAAGGGTGGGTCGCCGACCCCGGTTTGGTGGTGGTGATGCCGGGGAGCGGGCTGATCATGATCGCCCCGGTCTCGGTCTGCCACCAGGTATCGACGACCGGGCACCGCTCGCCGCCGATGACCCGCTGGTACCACATCCATGCCTCCGGATTGATCGGCTCTCCGACCGATCCCAGCAAGCGCAGTGAGCTCAAATCGTGACGGGCGGGATACTCATCGCCCCACTTCATAAATGAGCGAATGGCCGTGGGAGCCGTATAGAGGATCGTGACCTTGTAATCCGCGATGATCTTCCACAACCGGTCGAAGTCGGGGAAGTTGGGAGCACCTTCGTAAATGATCGAGGTGGCGCGGTTGGCGAGAGGCCCGTAGACGATATAGCTGTGACCGGTCACCCAGCCGATGTCGGCCGCGCACCAATAAATGTCGGCGTCTGCCTTGAGATCGAACACCTGGCTGTGGGTGGTGACGACCTGGGTGAGATAACCGCCTTGGGTATGAACGATTCCCTTCGGCTTGCCGGTGGTCCCCGAGGTATAGAGGATGTAGAGCGGATCCTCGGCCAGCAACCGCTCGGGTTCGCACTCATCGGACTGATCGCTGACCAGTTCATCCCACCAGACATCGCGTCCCTCTGTCATCGGCACCTCGGATCCGGTGCGACGAAGGACGATCACTTTCTTCACCGAAGGGGTCCGGGCAACAGCGATGTCGGTGTTGGTTTTGAGGGGCACCTCCTTCCCCGCCCGCCAGGCAAAGTCCTGAGTGATCACCACGGTCGACTGCGCATCGTTGATCCGGTCAACCAAGGCTTCAGAAGAGAAGCCGCCGAAGACCGCCGAATGAATCACGCCGATCCGCGCACAGGCGAGCATCGCCACCGGCAGCTCCGGCACCATCCCCATGTAAAGGGCGGCAGTGTCGCCCTTCTTCAGCCCGAGGGATCGCAAGGCATTGGCAAAGCGGCACACCTCGCGATGGAGGTCCTGGTAGGTGAGAGTGCGGGTATCTCCCGGCTCGCCGATCCAGTGATATGCCACCTTGGCGGCTGATGACTCGAGATGACGGTCGAGGCAGTTGACCGAGAGATTGATCTCGCCATCAGTGAACCACTTGTAGAACGGGGCACTTGATTCGTCGACTGACTGCTGAGGAGGCTTGAACCAGGAGAGACGGCTGACGGCCTCATCGAGCCAGTACTTC
>JBOGEW010000140.1:0-3631 GCA_050742075.1 Acidimicrobiia bacterium | reverse complement strand
AACATCGACTCTCCGGCGAAAAGTCCGCCAATCATTACCCCGTAGAGACCACCGACCAGCGTGGCGTTCTCATCCCAGGTTTCAACCGAGTGGACCCACCCCATTTCCCCGAGCGTCAGATAGGCCTTGATGGTCTCGGGACCGATCCAGGCCCGGGGGCGTCTCGGATCGGCGCAACCCTCAATGACCCCGGATAGGTCATGGTCAAAGGTCACTCGATACCGGCGCCGCGACCGGCGCAAAGATTTCGACACGATCAGTCCGTCGATGGGGATTACGCCTCGTTCGACGGGTGACCACCAACCCTGCTCACCATCTTCGGTGCGCATCGGAAAAAGGCCTTGTCGGTATCCCGCCAGAAGAGTGCCTGGTTCAAGGTCGGCGCCAACCGCCACCAGGTCCTCCGGCCCGTACGAGTCGGGGGCGGGAAAGTCCCAGCGGCTGACCGGAGGTTCAATCGGCACCAGTCAGGTATACCCTCGTGGCCAGCCGATGACGACACATGAGGTCTCGAATCAGGCGCCACCCCTGGTCGACTATGACCTTGCTTCGGCCGATCCATTGCTCCTCGGGGCGGTGAGCGAGGGAGCGGGCTGGGCGATCCCGAAGCTGACCGAGTTCGGACGCCAGCTCGCCAGGGCAGAGTCGTACCAATGGGCCACTGACGCCAACCGTTACCCACCGCAGCTTCGCACCCACGATCGCTACGGCCACCGCATCGATCAGGTCGACTTCCATCCCTCCTGGCATCAGCTCATGGAGCGGGCGGTGGGCAACGGACTTCATTCCCTCCCCTGGGAAGGCACCACCCAGCCAGGGGGCCATCTCGCCCGCGCCGCCTTTGCCTTTCTCGACAACCAAATCGAGGCTGGCCATCTCTGTCCGATCTCAATGACATACGCCGTGGTCCCGGCTCTAGCTCACGAGCCTGATTTGGCCGCAGTGTGGACCCCACAAATCCTCACCCGTTCCTACGACCCCAGCTTCGCCCCCATGGAAAAGAAGACCGGCGTGCTCATCGGGATGGGAATGACCGAAAAGCAGGGCGGATCCGATGTCCGCGCCAGCACCAGCCGCGCCGAGCCGGTGGCGGAGGGGTACCGCATCTTCGGCCACAAGTGGTTCACCTCTGCCCCGATGAACGACGCCTTTCTCGTCCTCGCCCAAGCACCGGGCGGTCTGAGCTGCTTCCTGCTTCCCCGTCATCTCCCTGACGGAAATGTGAACGAGATCCGGATCATGCGTCTCAAGGACAAACTCGGCAATCGATCCAACGCCTCAGCCGAGCTCGAATTTGAAGGAGCTTTTGGACAACTCGTCGGCGATGAAGGTCGAGGTATCGCCACGATCATTGAGATGGTCAATGGGACGCGCCTTGATTGCATCATCGGATCGGCGGCCCTGATGAGGCAAGCTGTGAGCCAGGCCGTCCATCACTGTCGCTATCGCAAAGCCTTTGGCAGTGCTCTGATCGATAAGCCGGCGATGATCAATGTCCTGGCCGACCTCGAGATCGAGACCGAGGCTGCGGTGCTGCTAATGGCCCGAGTCGCGCAAACCTTCGATCGAATCGATGACGAACGCGAGCAATCCCTACGCCGGCTCCTTACCCCCGTTGCCAAGTTCCTCGTCACCAAAAGGTGCACGGAAGTCGTCCATGAGGCGCTCGAGTGCCTGGGAGGTAACGGTTACGTCGAGGAGTCGGTGATGCCGCGGCTGCTGCGGGAGTCACCGCTCAATGCGATATGGGAGGGATCGGGCAACGTCATTGCTCTCGATGTGCTCCGAGCGATCCGGACTAACCCCGAGTCGGTCACGCTGCTGGAGGAAGAAGTCTCGGGGTTTGATGCTCGAATAGACGCTGCGGCTCGGTCGACCTTCGCGCTCGTCTCTGAACTCGACGACCCCGAGGGTCAGGCACGACTCGTCACCGAGAAGCTCGGAACGATCCTCGAGGCTGCGCTCTTGGCCCAGAGTGCCGAAAAAGCCGTTACCAATGCGTTCGTCGACAGCAGGTTGGAAGGTGGGGGAGCTCGGTTATACGGCACCCTTCCTCGCACGAAGGATCTCTCCTCGATCGTCGAACGAGCCATTCCTGGGTGAACCCGTCGGTGGTGGTCATCGGCGGCGGGATCGCCGGGGTCTCGGCGGCCTATGAGCTCGTCCAGGCGGGTTGCGCTGTAATTCTTCTGGAGGGCGAAGCGGTTCTCGGCTCCCACTCCACCGGGAGGTCGGCCGCGCTCTATTTCGAGAACTACGGGGCTTCTCCCAATCGCGGCCTGACGAGGGCGAGCCGACCATTTTTCGATACCCCTCCTGATGATCTTGTTGACCATCCATTACTGGAGAAGAGAGGGGCGATGTGGATCGGCACCCCCGCTCAGGAGCCACTGTTACGCGCCCATCTCGCTGAATCCGAAGCCGGCTCTCACCCCGGTCGCTGGCTCGGCCCCTCTCAGGCTCGCGCTCTGGTCCCCGTCCTCCGGCTCGAATACCTGGGAGGAGCGGTACTCGAACCGGAAGCGCTTGACCTGGACGTCGCCGGACTCCATCAAGCCTTCGTCCGCGGCTTTCGACGCGCGGGCGGGGAAGTGCGAGTCTCCGCTCCAGTTACCGGGCTCGAACGAGCCGGGTCGCCATGGACAGTCATCGCCGGAGGAGATGAGATACGGGCCGACGTGGTGGTCAACGCCGCCGGTGCCTGGGGGGACGAGATCGGAGTCATGGCGGGGGCGAAGCCGGTGGGCCTGGTGCCGATGCGCCGAACCGCATTCACTGTTCCCGGAGACAGCGCCTACCGCCTCTGGCCCCTGGTAGCCGACGCCGACAACCAGTTCTACTTCCGCCCCGACGGAACCCAGTTGCTGTGCTCGCTGGCAGAAGAGCGGGCCTCTCCCCCTGAGGATGCCCGCCCCGACGAGGTCGACATCGCCCTGGCGATCGAAAGGATCAATGAAGCGACAACTCTCGGGATCCGCACGGTCCGCGCCTCTTGGACCGGACTGCGCACCTTCGTGGTCGACCGGGCGATGGTGATCGGGTTCGATCCGCGGGTGGAGGGCTTCTTCTGGCTGGTTGGTCAGGGTGGGACCGGGATCCAGACTGCTCCCGCGGCAGCCCTCCTCGCTGCCGGCCTCATAGCTACCGGCTCCCCGCCCCCCGCGCTTGACCGATACGACATCGACCTGGCCGGGCTCAGCCCTCGTCGGTTGACCGACGGCCAAATCTCTCCATCAACTCCTCCACTCTCCCCCGGGGAAGCGCATGGGCAGTCCGGCTCTGCTGGCCGGTCATAGTTTCGGCGGCACAGAGGGCATTGAGAATCGACTCTTCAGTGGCCCTAATGACGGCGGCGAAGACGGCATCGAGATGATCAGGCGGTAGCGCCGTGAGCTCATAGGGGCCGCGGTGACCGTGAGGATGGTGATTGGCGGTCGAAAAGGCGACGAAGATGTCACCCGAGCCGTTGTGGGCCATCCCCCCTACCCGCGCCAGGCCGATGGCCGCCCGGCGGGCGAGCCGGCGGCATTGATCGGAAACCAGCGGGGCGTCGGTGGCGATCACGATGATGATCGAGCCGTCACTCCGCTCTCGCTCAAAGGGGGTCGGCACCTCGGCGTATGGGATGTGT
>JBOGEW010000139.1:0-3194 GCA_050742075.1 Acidimicrobiia bacterium | reverse complement strand
GCAATTGGCGTCGTTGCGGAGGACGACCGGTCGCCCCAGGGCTGTCTCCAGATCGAGGTGGAGAGGCTGGCCGTTGAGCGCCGTCGAGTTCGAATTCTTGAGCAAACCGGTCGCGGGGTCGATCGCTCCCGGGGTGCCGATTCCGACCGTCGTCAACGTCGGTCCGAAGGTCCCCTCGAGCCCGGCGACCAGCTCCGAGATACGCGAGACGGTGGCTGCGTAATCGCCTCGCGGGGTGACAACGCGCACTCGACCCAATTCCGAGCCGCCCTGATCAAGCACCACCCCTTCGATCTTGGTCCCGCCGACGTCGACTCCGATCCGCTTCATCAACGCGCCGCGGCCGCGTACACCGATGCCAATAGCTCGTTGAAGTTCACCACCGGGGACAGCACCAACTCGCCCGCTGATGTCCGCAAATCGGCTACCCGGACCGAGATCCGATTGACGCCGTCTTTCCCGATGCCGCGGTATCGCCAGGCGGTCGCCACCGCGTCCCCAAAGGACCAACCGGAGTCGACCCTGACCGCCCCCGCTACCGCCTCCAGCCGGGAGCCGAGTGAGCCCAGTGAATCAAAGTTGGCCAGGCTGCGAGCAAGCTGGAAGAGGATATCTTGCTGACGTCGCTGACGATCGAAATCAGAGCCTGCCAGCACCTTCCACTCGCCGTCGATGAGCAACTCGGTGTGACGTGATCTCGCCCAGGCGAGGGTGGTGTATCCGTCGGCCCAGATGCAGCCGCCGGGAAGATCGAGGCCAGCGCGGAAGTCGCGGGCCGGGTAGTCGGTGCAGACGGACGTTCCCCCGAGGGCGTTGACCAATGAGGCAAAGCCGTCGAAGCTGACCCGCGCCACATGGTCGATGGGAATCCCGGTGTAGCCCTCGACCATCAACGCAATTAGCTCGGTGCCGCTGGCGAAGCCCTCACATCCACCGAGACCGGAATTGATACGACTCCAGCCATTAGTACAGGGATTCTTGACGTAAAGGTCACGGGGAATCGAGACCAGGATCGGGGCGGCCCCATCGGTGGGAGCGAGAGCGAGGACGATGGTGTCGGCTCTGGACCCGGATGCGTCGCTCCCTACCCCGAGGTAGGCATCGAACATGTTATCGGGGAGAGTGATCCCGATGGCGGCACGGTTCGTGTAGGGCGGCCGCCTCAGCGCCGCCGAACGCAACGCCAGCAACTCGGTTTCGAGATCGGGTGGGATCAGGTCGCTGCGCGGCTCGCGCAGTCGAGCCTCTCGGTTCTGAGCGTCGACAATGGCGGCTGCGACTTCGGCCTCTGACCGGCGTTCAAGTGCGAGTGAGGCCTGCCCCGGAGAGAAGGACTCGGTGGCCACAGCATCAAAGGTGAACCAGACCTGGGTGACCAGGAAGGCCACCAGACCGAGGACCAGGCCGCCGGCGACGATGATGCCGCTGCGAACGGGATGAGCGCGGGCGTAACCGACCACACCTCATTCTTGCGTAAAAACCCCCGGGATTAGGGGCGCGAAGCTACGCAAGAATGGTTAGGAGCTGATGAAGACGGTTCCGGTGAAGTGGCCGATGACTTTGCCGTCAGTTCGTCTGACGAGAATCCGATAGGTCGCCAGGATTCGGCCCCGATGAACCTCGGAGGCGGTGGCGGTAAGCACGTCCCCGCTTCGGCTGGCGGCGGAGAACACCATGTGGGTGTCGATGGCTGACGCATCTTCGGGATAGGCGTTGGCGTAGAGCGAGAGCGCACAGTCGGCCAGGCTGAAGACCGCGCCGCCGTGGGTAGCACCGTGAAAGTTGGTGAGTTGGTCGGTCACGGTCATACCGACGGTCAAGGTGTCTTCGGTCAGCTCCACCAATCGGATTCCAAGCGCGGCGGCATAGCTGTCACTGGTCAGGCGCGCTTCGACCCGGGCGCGGTCGATCACTGTCTTCCAAATTTGTCAGGCATCGACCGACAGTACTCCCCCGGTAGGATCGAGGGCCGTGGGAGAAGCGAGGCTCAGCCAGGTCGGGGCCGGCAAGGTGCGGGACATCTATGCGATCGATGACGATCGCCTTCTTCTCGTAGCCACGGACCGGATCAGCGCCTACGACGTCGTCCTCCCCGATCCGATTCCCGACAAGGGGCGGGTCCTGACTGCCCTTTCCCTCTTCTTCTTTGATTTGTTGGAAACTCCCAATCACCTCCTGGGAACCGACCTCCGCGGGCTTGACGTTCCCGACGACTGGGCGGGCAGATCCATGGTGGTGACGCGGGCCGAGGTGATCCCCATGGAGTGCGTGGTCCGCGGCTACCTCTACGGGTCCTCCTGGCGGGAATACCGCGACGGCGGAGGACCGACTACTGAACACCTGCCTCGTGGATTGCGATTGGCTGATCGTCTCGAGGCGCCCATCTTCACTCCGGCCACGAAGGCAGCCACGGGACATGACGAGAACCTCGATGAGGCCGGGGCGCGAGCGCTGGTGGGCGACGAGACCTACGAAGAACTGCGCCGGAGGTCGATCGAGATCTATCTGACCGCATCCGCTCATGCCGTCAAGCGAGGAGTGATTCTCGCTGATACCAAGTTCGAGTTCGGCACCGTCGGGGAGCAGCTTATTTTGATCGACGAAGTCCTTACCCCCGACTCGTCACGCTATTGGCCGGCGGATGAGTGGAACCCCGGGAGCGACATCCCGTCCTTCGACAAGCAGTACGTCCGCGATTGGCTCGACCGCAGCGGATGGAACCAGAACCCACCCGCTCCCCACCTTCCGCAATCGGTGATTGCAGGAACACGCGCTCGGTACATCGAGGCATATGAGCGCATAACCGAAGGCACTTTCGCGGACTACTTGCGAGGCGTTACTTGAGGGTCAGAGTGGCCATCACCAGGCGCCCGGAAATCGCCGATCCCGAGGGAGCAACGGTTAAGAAGGCGCTAACCGACCTCGGTTACGGCGAGGTGCGAACCGTCCGCTTCGACCGCTCCATCATTCTCGAGGTCGAGGAAGACGATGCCACTCGGGCCCGCGACCGGGCCGTGGAGATGTGCAATCGCCTCCTGGTTAATCCGGTTTTGGAGGACTACACGGTCGAGGTTGACGCATGACCAAGGTCGCCGTGGTCCTCTTCCCGGGAACCAATTGTGAGCTCGACACGGTGGAAGCTCTGACCAACCTCGGGGCGGATACCCGAATCGTGTGGCACTCCGCTCCCGACC
>JBOGEW010000138.1:0-4329 GCA_050742075.1 Acidimicrobiia bacterium | reverse complement strand
TGCCACCGTCTCCACCCTTCCTCCGACGATGACCGCATCGGAGGATCGCCCGCCGCCGGTGATTGTCGGGGTCGCCACCTTCGACCCTTTCGGTGAGGGGGGCGAAAACGATCAGAACGTCGCCGCGACCATCGATGGAGACATCAACACCTCCTGGCGGACCGAGCGATATCGCGACCCGATGGAATTGCTCAAACCGGGAGTCGGGTTGACCATCTCATTAACCGGCAACCCGAACGCCCTCGAAATCACCGGAATACCGGCGGGAGCCGATATCAGTGTTCGCTGGTCGACGGAGAGACCAGACGATCCCGGTGGATGGGAGATCATTGCCACCGGCCGAACTGAAGGCGGTCCCCTGACCATTCAGCTGCCGGATCGCAATGGCGGCAACTGGCTCCTTTGGTTCACGTTGTTGCCGCGTCAGCCGGACGGTGACTATTGGATCACCATTGGGGAGATACGCTTTCACGCATGACCGCTCCACTCGACGATGCGGAGCTGATCGAGCGAGTGGTCGGGGGGGATCACGCCGCCTTTACCGCCCTGATGCGGGGGCACCAGGACCGCATCTTCTCCGTTTGCTTGCGGATGATGGGAAACCGTGCCTCGGCGCTTGATGCCACTCAGGAGACATTTCTGACTCTTTATCGCAAGGCCGGTCAGTACCGGGCAGGAGCGGCAGTCGGAACGTGGCTGTACCGGATCGCCATCAACACCTGTTATGACCTCCTCCGACGCGAGCGGCGTCGACCTTCAGAGCCAATGCCCTCCTACCTCGACCCGGCTGATCCCACGGCGACCGACCCCTTTACCTCGGTCGAGCTGGCCGCACCGATTGCCGCAGCCCTGGGCAACCTCAGCGCTGACTTTCGCTCCGTCGTCGTCCTCGCCGATATCGAAGGTTTCAGCCTCCCGGAGGTGGCTGAGCGGCTCGAACTGCCCATCGGGACCGTCAAATCACGCCTGTTTCGGGCCCGGCGCCAGCTGGCTGCCGAGCTGGGGAACCTTTCGGGGGGCTCGGGGCATCAAAGTCTTACTGAAGAAATGTGAACGGGATGAACCACACCACCCACGACCTCGAGCTTCTGGCCGCTCTTGCCACTGGCTATGAGCCCGACCGAGCCGCGGCCGAAGCCCTGGTCTCGTCGTGTGACGAATGCCGGGTGGTATATGAAGGACAAGAGCAGATGCGCTTGATGCTGGCAGAGGCCGGTCGGGCGCAGCTGACAGAGAACGAACAAAGCCGACTATTAGCCGCGATCGACGCTGCCAGACCCGCCCCCGTTCGGCCCCTCGAGGTGCGCAAACCACAGCCCAAAACTCTGAGCCCGATCTGGGGCCGGGCGATGGCTGTGGCGGCGGCCATGGCGGTCGTGGTCGGAGTGGGGGCGACGATTGCGAGCCAGCAAGGGTCAAGCGGTGCCACCACCACCGTCGCTGCCGATACGGCGGCTGCTCCCGAATTCGCCGCTGGTGGCGGAAGTACCGACGAGAGAGCGACAGAGACAACCGCTGCATCGGCCGCGACCATCTACCAACTCGCCGTCTCCGAAGACCTCGACCAACTCAAGGCTGAGGCCGAAGCGTTGGCCGACGAGACGACTGCCGCCGAGGGGGCTGCGGTCGCCGACGCCTCATGCGTCAAGGAAACGGAGGACCTCACCATCGAGGAACGAGGGGAAAGCATCTACCAGCGCCGGGAGGTGCTGTTACTCCTGGTCGAAGACGATGACGAGCTCTCCCCCCGCGCCTTCTTCCTCGACGACTGCACCGAAATCTCCTTGCCCTGAGCTTGGGGTTTCTCCCCCCAGCGAGCAAGTTTCCTCCCCCAGTGAGCGAACCCCCCTCCCCGCCTGCGGTGGTACTCCCCCCTTCGGGGGGAGAGAAACACCGATAGAGCCAAGGGGGTCGCGGCATTCCCCGTGCGGGGGGAGAAACGGACTCGCTGTAATCTTGAAGTCGTGGACGACTTTCCCGCCAGGTTTGCCGACTTTCTGGAGATGGTCGCCACCCGCATCCGCTCGTTAACCGTCGACCGGGTTAACCGCTGGATCCGTCTTTCTTCGCTGGGAATGGCGGCGGCCATGCTGGGGTTGGTGGCGCTGGTGTTTCTCGTCCTTTCGATCTATGGAGCGCTGGCGATTCCCCTCGGTTCCGATGGGGCTTTCGGCGTGCTCGGCCTGATCGTCTTGATTGTCGGGATCATCCTGTGGAGCAACAGGAAAAAGGTTTCGTGACAACCGAGAACGTCATCATCATCGGTAGCGGTCCCGCCGGCCTCACTGCCGCCCTTTACGCTGCCCGGGCCGACTTGCATCCTCTCGTTTTCGAAGGAACCCAGCCCGGCGGCCAACTGATGATCACTACCGACGTCGAGAACTATCCCGGCTTCCCTGGGGGAATTCTCGGGCCCGAACTCATGGATCAGTTCCGGAAGCAGGCCGAGAGATTTGGGGCGCGGCTGGTCGCCACCGATGTCACCGCAGTGGATTTCCGCTCCGATCCGCACTTGGTTTTCACCGGAAACAACCGGCATGAGACGCGATCGGTGGTCATCGCCACCGGAGCGGCGGCGAAATGGTTGGGGGTCCCCGGTGAGGAGCGCCTGACCGGGCGCGGGGTCTCTTCGTGCGCGACCTGCGACGGCTTCTTCTTCCGGGACAAAGACTTGGTCGTAGTCGGCGGCGGCGACTCGGCAATGGAGGAGGCGCTATTCCTCACCCGCTTCGCCTCCCACGTCACGATCGTCCATCGCCGCGATGAGTTCCGAGCCTCGGCGATTATGGCCAAGCGCGTGCTCGAGCATCCCAAGATCTCCGTTCGCTGGAACTCGATGGTCGAAGAGATTGTCGGCGAGAAAGGTGTCGAGGAAGTGACTCTGGTCGACAATAAGTCCGGCGCGAAGGAACGCTTTCCGACCGACGGCGTATTCGTCGCCATCGGGCACATTCCGAACACCGCCATCTTTACCGACAGCCTCTCCCAGGATGAGCGTGGCTATCTGGTGCTGCGAGGAGATGGCACGACGGCCACCGACGTACCGGGTGTCTTTGCAGCCGGGGATGTGGCCGATTCCAGGTACCGGCAAGCGGTCAGTGCCGCCGGCACTGGCTGCATGGCGGCGTTGGACGCCCAGCATTACCTCGAAGCGATGGCGGAATAGGCCAGTGTTTGATGAGCCAGTGTGGGAATTACCCCTGCCAGTGTGGGAATTACCCCTGGCGGGTACTGGTTTGGCTTCATTAGGAAAGGAAATACATGACTGAAAACACCGTCACCCTCGACACGTCCAGCTTCGACCAGACCATCGCCGAAGGAACCCCGATCCTGGTCGACTTCTGGGCCGAGTGGTGTGGACCCTGCCGCTTGGTCGCCCCGATCCTCGATGAAATGGCCACCGAGTACGACGGCAAGCTCCGCATTGGCAAGCTGAATGTCGACGAGAATCCCCAGATTTCCGGGGAGTACGACGTGATGAGCATCCCCACTCTGATCCTCTTTCAGGACGGAGTCGAGAAGAAGCGGATCATCGGCGCCCGCCCCAAGCACAACCTCGTCTCTGAGCTTTCGGAGTACCTCGTATAAGACAAGAGCCCCTTGTCTTAAGTCGTTGAGTCTGTCGTCTCTAAGGCGGCGGTGGCAAAGAATTGCGCCAGACCGTCGACCACCTGGCGACCCGTATCGGTCCCGAGCTCGGGATGTGAAACGATTACCGAGGGAGCTCGGGTATCGCGGAGGATGGCTGTGGCCCTTCCCTCCACCACCCCCCCGGTCGTCTCGGCAATCCGATGGGCAAGCATCTCTCCTGCTCGTGATGCGCCGCGATCACTGGCGAAGAAGAAGATCGCAGCCGGTCCGCCGTCGGCCCGAACCTGAAAGGAGACCACCAGCTCGGCGCCGAGGCGATTGGCCCGCCCGGCTCTCACCCGTTCCGGGAGCCGGGTATCGGCGGAACGGCCCAGTATTGGCTGGCCGCCTCGGGCCTGAAGCTCCATAGCCGCTGAGCTGGCGGCCACCCAGGCGGCCCGCGCCTCTTCCGGAGTGCGACAGGCGGCGTCGAAAAAGACGCGGGATCCGACGACGCTGGGCGGCAGGCTTCGCAGCCATTCCCGCTCTCTGACCGTCTCCCGCCCGGCCCTCATCTTCCCGCGAACGAGGAGGCGGAGTTCGGTGAGAACCTCAGGGCCAGCAATTCCATCTTCGGTCAACACCCGGTTGCGCTGGAACTCGAGCACCGCTTGCTCGGTCTCGAGGCCGAAGATCCCGTCGACCTTTCCAGGATCGAAACCGAGCTGGCTGAGACGTCCTTGGATTTCGGCCACATCC
>JBOGEW010000137.1:0-1876 GCA_050742075.1 Acidimicrobiia bacterium | reverse complement strand
CGCATCAACCGCGGGTCAGAGCCCGCGGTTGATGCGTAAGAAGGGGTCATCCGGAGGCGGCATCACACCAACCTTCAAAATTTCTCGCGCTTGGCGAGTGGCGCGGATCACAAGTCCAGAGTTGTGCTACGCATCAAACGTGGCCCCTGGGCCGCGTTTGATGCGTAGGAACACGGGGCGGTTAGGTCTGTCCGAGGCGACGGGCCCGATCGTGGGCGGCGGCGATGATCCGTTCGGCTTCGATGCGAGCGGCGTCGAGCCGCTGCCGAGCTCTTTCGGTCAACTCCTCGATCCGGGCCGCCGCCTCCACTTGGGAATGGCGAATGATCGAGTCGGCCTTGGTGCGAGCTTCCTTCACCATCGCATGCAGTTCCCCCAGCTCGACCTCCTGCCGCGCGATTAGGCGGAAGAGTTCTTCCGTTCGCGCCTGGGCCGGGGCCACGCTCTCCTGGGCCTCTTTGATGATTTCAGCCGCGCGCCTTTCGGCGTTGATCCGGAGCTGGTCGGCGTTGGCCACCATCTCGCTGACCTTCTGGGCGATCTGCTTTTTGGCCTGTTCGCTCCCCCCGGCGGCCGCCTGCTCGGCCATCGCCCGCAGACGCTCGGCCTCGCGAACCAGAGATTCGGCTTGCTGGCGAGCCCCGGCTTTGATCTGAGCCGCCTCGTTGCGAGCCGCCGCTATCAAGTTCTGCAGCCGAGCCTCGATCGGGCCACTGGCGGACCCCAGGTGAGCCAAAGCCCACTCGGCCTCCGCCAGCCGCGCCCGCGTTTCCTCGAGATCGCGGTGGATTGAATCAACGTCGATGACTGTCAGGTCGGTGGCCTCACCCCCCCGCCCTGCCGGCCACTGGCTCATGGCGCCGCGGCCCCCTCCAGCGCCCTGGTCAGGGCGTGCTCGACGAGCTGCACCAAAGCTCCTTGTACTTGCAGGCGGTGGCGGGCATCGCAGTAGAGCAGCGGCACCGAAGGATTGATCGCCAGTGCCGTCGCCACTTCGTCCAGGGAGTGGAGCTTGTCGCCGTTGAAGGTGTTGACAGCGACGAGGAAGGGAACGCCCAGCTTCTCGAAGAAGTCGACGGCTGGGAAACATGCTTCCAGGCGTCGAGTGTCCACGAGGACTACCGCCCCGATCGCACCTTTGGAGAGCTCGTGCCACATGAAATGGAAGCGGTCTTGGCCGGGCGTACCAAAGAGGTAGAGGACAAGGTTTCCCTTGAGGCTGATTCGTCCGAAGTCCATCGCCACTGTCGTCGTGGTCTTGGTGTTCCCTTCGAACAGCTCGTCGATGCCGGCGCTCTCCTGCGTCATGACCGCTTCGCTGCGCAGTGGCTCGATTTCCGAGATGGCTCCGACAAAGGTGGTCTTGCCGACGCCAAAGCCGCCGGCGACGACGATCTTGACGGGAGTCAAGCGAGGCCCGTTAGAGGCTCTTGATTCCATCGAGCACCTTCCGGAGGAGGGTTGTGTACTGATAGCCGTCGAGACCGGTGGTCATACCGGTAGGAGGATCCATGATCTGGATCGCTCCCCGGCGGGCAAGGTCGGCGGTCACGACCCGAACGACTCCGACCGGCACATCGAGATGGGCCGCTAGCTCGACTAACGCCAGCTGCTTCTGCGCCATGTCGATGATGCGGGCAGCCTCGAACCGATAAAGGTGACGGTTCTCGAGCCCGGCCCGGGTCGAGACCACCTGGGCCTCGAGAGCGATCTGGGGCAGGTCGCGACCAGTGCGCCCCCCGGTCATCGTGTAGGGGCGAACGAGCCTTCCGGCTCCAAGCGCGTCGGCGGTTTCGCTCACTCGCTCGACACCAGCTCCATCTTCAACTCCTCGCGCACCTCCGGTGTTAGGACCTGACCGGCTCTCTCGGCGAAG
>JBOGEW010000136.1:0-9419 GCA_050742075.1 Acidimicrobiia bacterium | reverse complement strand
CTTTTGTCGAGCGGGCCGGGGGCGCCTTCGATGCCGGGGAGTACGGGCGGGTGGAGATCGATCGGTCCGGTTCGATCATCGTGCGAACCGGTTCGGCCTCCTCGGGTCAGGGGCACGAGACGGCATGGGCGCAGTTGGCCGCGGCTGCGCTCGGCTCGTCTCCGGACGACGTCCGTTACGTGGCGGGGGACACCGACGAGGTAGCAAGGGGCACCGGTACCTTCGCCAGTCGATCCGCTCAGATCGGCGGGGCGGCCATCTGGCTGACGGCCCATGTGGTACGGCAGAAGGCGATCGAGTTGGTCGCCGATCTCAGGGAGGCATCGCCCGGAGACGTGGTGCTCGCCGATGGCTTGTTCTCGATCGCGGGGGTGCCGGGGACTGAGATGAGCTGGTCCGATGTGGCCGGGGCCGCCCACGAGCGAGGCGTGGATCTCTCGGCCGAAGAATGGTTCGTCCCCGGAGCACAGACGTTTCCTTACGGGGTGCATGTGGCCGTGGTCGAGGTGGACCTTGACACCGGGGAAGTGAGGCTCGAGCGGATGGTGGCGGTCGACGATTGTGGCAACGTCCTCAACCCAATGATCGTCGAAGGTCAGCTCCACGGTTCTTTGTTGCAAGGCATCGGCCAAGCCCTGTATGAGGGCGTCCAGTACTCACCGGAAGGACAGCTCCTCACCTCGACGCTCATCGATTACGCAATTCCACGAGCGACGGATGCGCCCCCGATCATCTCAGAACGCCTGGTCCATCCGGCCCCATCGAACCCTCTGGGAGCAAAGGGGACGGGCGAGGCTGGCTGCATCGGCGCCCCACCCGCCATCGTCAATGCCGTGCTTGACGCTCTTGCCCCATTTGGGGTGACTGACCTGCAAATGCCGCTCCGTCCGGAGACCGTGTGGACCGCGCTGGCACGAGCCAGAGAGGTGGCGGCGACCTCAGTCGTTTGAGCTTGGATTCACCGAAGGGCGATGACGATCTTGCTGTGAGGAAACTGTTCCTGGCGTGACCACGCCGAAGTGATCGACTCAAGGGGTTGTGTGCCTACGTTCAACGTGACCGCTCCGGTAGCGAGCTGTCCGATCACGAATCGGTAGGCGTCGAGTTTCTCCGGCATTGGGGTCCAGCCGGAGGAGAGGCCCACCACCGAAGAGCGTGCCTTGCGCATCGCCTGGAGCGGCAACGCCACATCGGTTCCTGCGGTGTTGCCAACGTTGATGAGCCTGCCCCCCTCGGCCAAGGCGTTGATGGCGCCCATCGCCGGAGTACCCCAAAGCGGGTCCACCACGATGTCCAGTGGACCGCCTGCCGCCTCCACGAGTGCTTCGGCCAAATCCGCCGACTCCGTTAGGCGCACCGACGCGGTGGCCCCGTGCGACTCAAGCCAATCGAGCCCGGGCCGATGACGTCCCGCTGCCACGATCGACCCCGCACCCCGGGCGGCGGCGAGTTGCACCGCCATCTGACCGACGCCGCCCGTGGCGCCAAGGACTGCCACTCTTTCGCCTCCCGCCATGCCCGCCAGACGCAACGCCAACTCGGCGGTCACCCCGACCACACCAGCCGCGGCGGCAATGCTGTCATCAACCGATGGAGGCAGTTCGACGAGGACCGACTCCTCGGCGACCGCGATTTCTCGGACCGCACCGTCCTTGCCGAACCCGGGGAGGTCGTTCTCGAACCGGACCCGGGTCCCCTCGGGCAGAGTGCTGGCTCTGATGATGGTTCCCACGCCTTCGAGGCCGGGCACATACGGGGTCATCGCACCAGGCATTCGCCCCGAGGCAACCCGCAGCTCGATCGGATTGAGTGCGGCGGAGGTGACCGCGATCAGCGCCTGTCCTTCGGCGGCGGAGGGTTCGGCCAACTCGACCGGCTCGGGCGGAGCACCGATGGCCTTGACCTGCGCGGCTCTCATCGTGGCGGGGTATGTTACCGCCCTAACGTTTGCGCAGGTCGAGAGGGAACAAACATGGACCCGGAGAACGTCACCATCGTCGAGGAAGTAGCCGGCTCCGAGATCCCGGTGGAACTCAGGTACCTGGAAACCTGGGATGGCCTCTACGCCCCCATCGGTCTCCGCCTTCCGTCGGGCGACGATCCCCACCCCCTTGTCCTGCTCGCCTCGGGTAACGGTGGGGGAGGCATGGCCTGGATCAGGCAGGCCGTCGCCAACCGGGGCTACATCATGGAGCGTCTCCTCGAGCGAGGTTACGCCTGCGCCTGGATTCGTTATCGGAGCGAAGTTGAGCTCGGCTACGAAACCGGGGGTCGGTTGGTCCGGGACACGAGACAGGGCCGCGACATGTTCAACCGCTCACCTCTCGAGTACGAGGACGAGATCGCCGTTGTGGAGCAGCTCAAGAAAGACCCGCGCATCGACGCCGAGAGGATCGGCTTGATCGGGATGAGCCATGGCGGAGAGATGGTGCTGAAGATCACTTCGGAGTACCAGGGCATCAAGGCGGCGGTGGCTTCGGAGCCGGCGTCGCATGAGTTCCTGGCGCTGACTCCCGACGAGACGGCGTTCGTCGAGCCCGACACTGGGATGCGCAACATCGAGGAGATGCAGATGGTGGAATCCGAAAAGGTCCGCTCACGGATCGATATGGAGAAGGCGATGGAGCGGATCTCGACCATCGACACGCCGATCCTCATCATGGGCCGGGACGACGATCACCTCCAAGGGATATTTCGAGTCTCGTACGAGTTGCTTCACGAGGCCGGCAAGCCCGTGGAGTGGGTCAGCTGGGACCACGATCTTCACGGCTACGTGTACCCGTTGCGCGGTGCCGATGGCGAATACGAAGTCAACGAGGTGGCCGGGGCCGCCATCGCCGGTGTCCTCGATTATCTAGACCGCCATCTCTAGACCGCTGGGGCCCCGTTTCTCTCCCCAGCGAAGCTGTTTTCTCCCCCAGCGAGCGGACCCCCCTCCCCGCCTGCGGCGGTACTCCCGCCTACGGGGGGAGAAACAGCGAGTCCCTTCGGGCCACTCCCCCGGGGAGAAACCGGCGAGGGGGGATCTCAGCTCAGCCCGTCAGAAACGTCCTTGTTCTCCGGGACGAGATCGATTCCCGCGCCCTCGGCGTGTCGGGACAGCATCGAGGCGAAGTCCTGATCCCCGAATCCGCGTCCAATGCCGTCCATGACGATCTGGTGGACGAGGGCAGCGGTGGGGAGCGGGACACCAAGCAGCTTTCCGGTCTCGAGCCCCAACTCGAAATCCTTGCGAAGTAGGTGCCAGGTGAAGGTCGGGTGATAATCCAGGTTCACGAATGCCGGGGTCTTGTACCTGGTGAAGATCGAGCCCATGACGCTGTCGTTGAGGAACTCGAGGAAGGCGGCCCGGGACACCCCGGCCGCCTCGGCGAGGAGAGTGATCTCCGCCATGGACTGAGTGACAACCCCGAGCATCAGGTTGTGACATATCTTGACCAAGCGAGCCTCGTCACCAGCGCCCACGTAGGTGACCTTGCGCCCGAAGCACTCGAGATAGGGGAGCGCGGTCTCGAACGCTTCCCTGGGCCCCGAGACCACCGAGGTAAGGCGGCCTGACTTGACGACCGTCGGGTTGCCCGAAACCGGGGCGGCCAGAACCGCCGTTCCCAGTTCGGCCGCGCGCTTGGTGAGAGTTTGTGAGGTGGTGGCGTCGATCGTCGTCGAGTCGACGATGATCTCTGGTCGTTGGTCGGGCCGAGAAAAGACACCCTCTTCCCCCAGGGTGACCTCGAGGACGTCCTTGGGACCCGCCACCATGGTGAAGACGATGTCACGCCCGGCGAGGTCGGCTGGGGAGTCGACGATCTTGGCGCCCTGGGCAGCCAGCGGTTCCGCCTTCGAGCGCGTCCGGTTGTAGATCCAGAGGTCCACATGAGAGGCGAGCAATCGCTCCACCAGGGCGGCGCCCATCCGACCTGTTCCGATCCAGCCCACCCGATGCGGGTATTTGTTGTCGGCCATGTCTCCCCTCGCGCTTGCAATCGTTTGTAGTATCGAATCTTTGACTGGCTAGCGCAAGCAGTCCCGGACCCAGGCCCTATGCCTTGGGGCCACAAACCACCCAGATCTCAACGGGCCGGCTGAGCAACGAATAGCCTCGCGGCACCGTGTCGATCCGAACCACATTGAAAGACGTGGCCCGCGAGGCCGGGGTGCACATCTCCACCGCCTCACGTGCCCTGAACCCGAGCACCGCCTTCATCGTCCACCCGGAGACGATCGAGCGGGTCGCCGAAGCCGCTCGCAAGCTTGGGTACCGGCCGCACCCCCTGGCGCGTGGTCTCCGGACCAACCGCACTATGTCGGTCGGAGTGATCATCCCTGATGTCGAGAACCCCCTTTTCGGACCGATCATCGCCGGGGTGGAGTCGGTACTGGTCGAGGAGGGCTACTCGGTGCTGATCGGCAACGCTGATGGGGGACCGAGCCACGCCGACAGCCTCGTGGTGGACATGTTGGACCGACACGTCGACGGGCTGATCGTGGCGACAATCGGTCGCGCCGTTTCCGAGGCCGCCAGGCAGGCGCAACGAGACGTGTCGATGGTCCTCGTCAACCGGACGGTGGACGATGACTCCATACCGGCGATCGTCGGCGACGATCACGCCGGGATCGGCCTGGCGGTGCGCCACCTCAGGGAGTTGGGTCATGAGCGCATCGGCCATGTGGCCGGGCCCTCGTGGGTCTCGACGGGGAAGGGACGCCGCGATGCATTTCTCGACTGGATCACGAGGGTAGGACTCGACCCTGACGCCGACCTCGTCGAGGAAGCAGAGTCGTATCAGGTGGAGCCCGGGACCACCGCCGCCCTTGCCCTGCTCGATCGTCACCCCGACCTCACTGCCATCGTTGCCGCCAACGACCTGTTGGGTCTCGGTTGTTACCGGGCGGTACGATCGCTTGGCAGGGTCATCGGCGCCGATGTCTCCATCACCGGCTACAACGACATACCTCTCCTCGATCTCATGCAGCCGCCGATGACCGCGGTACGTGTCCCCTACCGCCAGATGGGCGCCGATGCGGCGAGCACTCTGCTGGCGTTGATCGCAGGCGAGGTCGTCGCCCCCGGCCCGGTCCTCCTCTCACCCACGCTCGCGATTCGAGCGTCAACCGCACGCCCGGAGGCGATTAGCCGCTAGCGATCCTGTCAGACACGAGGTATCACCGGCAGCAAAAGCGAGGACCTGTGGTCCGGGCCGGTATGGATCGTCACCGCCCGCCCATAGATGTGTGCCGGACGGTCGAGTGGGTCGTCGTGGAGAAAGGGACCGCATCCGGTGAGCCGGTTCTTGAAGGTGCTCAGGGACGCCTCGCCCAGATCTCCCTCGTACTGATAGTCATTGCCTCGGATCGACAGTCCAAGGCGGTAGCCGGCTGGAGCAACGATCGAGGTTGGCCAAATCTCAACGTCGAGCTCGTACACCTCGCCCGGGGTGAGTGCTTCGATGCGATCGTGGGTGTGATAGGGGCGGTAGGGGAAAGACAACTCCTGGTCGAGATGCCGGTGCGAGGCCCGCAGCCAGCCCTGGGCTACCGGAGTATGTGGGTCAATCGCGCCTTGAAACGTGACCTCGTCTCCTTGGGGGTCAAAGATCCTTACCACCGCGAAGATGTCGGCGTCCGTCGACTCCGAGGAGACAAACAGCTTCAGGGCGATCGGCCCAGTGAGCTCGGTCTCGCCATCGAAGGGATCGAGGAGGAACGTCACCCCATTGCCGGTCGCGTCGTATCGCAGCACTTCGCTCGCCGCCGGCGCCTGGTGAGAGAGGGCCATCGCCCCGGCATCGAGATAAACAGTGGTCCATGCCGTCTCGGGCAGCGGCCACGCCTCGCCCTGGCGCTCCTCGAAACGGTCGAGGTGCCTGATCTGGAGCCGGACCGGGGGTTCGTCGTCCCATCCGTTGTCCGCGTCTTGCAAGAAACGGGCGAAGAACCGCTTCTGGAGGCCGACTCCGTAACCGGTGTAGAAGTGCGTCCAGTGCTCGAGACCGTGGAGTTCCAGCCACTTTTGAGAGCTGGCCGAGCGCACGAATCCCTCAACATTGCCTCGGAGATGTAACCCGTGGCCGCCCCAGTTTCCCGCGGTGAGGAGAGGGACGCCGACCTTCGACCACTCGGGCGACCTGTCACGGTGAAACGAGTCGTCGAGAGGATGGCCCCTGACGTCGGCGGCGAGGTCAGCCCGGTTGCGCTCGAGCTCGACCTCGTTCAGCGTGACGTCGCCGGTGACGGGGATCCCGGTGACTTTGCTCACCGCGCCACGGTCTCCGAGGCCGTGCTGGACGGTCTTCACCTGCATGTCGTACCAGTTGGCCCAGAAGGTGGAGAGAATTCCGCCATGGTGAGTCATGTCCCGGTAGCAATCGGCGGCGCCCTCCCACACGCACATCGCGGCGAGGTGCTCGGGTTGTCGGGAAGCGGCGTGCCATTGGTTGATGGCGTAGTACGAGATCCCGTTCAGACCCACTCTCCCGGTGCTCCACGGCTGGAGGCCGGCCCACTCGATACACGCCACCAGGTCCTCGGTCTCTCGGGGGGAGAAGACGTCCACATAGCCGGGTGACCGCCCGCAGCCCCGGGAATCGACCCTCACCACCGCGTACCCATCGGGCACCCACTTCTCGGGATCGACCACCTCCCAGTTTTGGTAGCGGTTGCTCGAGCCAGCCTCGACGTCGGGATGCTGGGAAGTCATCAGACGCCATTGGTCGGGGTAGCCGTCCTGGAAGGCCAGTCCCTTGGCATAAGGCCCATAGGAAAGGATGACCGGGTATGAGCCGTCGAGTTCGGGGCGGTACACGTCGGCGCGGAGGACCAGGCCGTCGTCCATCTCGATGGGAACGTCCCAATCGATGTACATCGTCGCGCCCATTCCGGGAAGCTACTGGTTTGTCGCTCAGGACGACCGGCCCATATCGGAAACGTCGGGCGGGACGACCCGTCGGCCAGCGGGATTAGTCCCAGAGCACCGACAGCACTTCAATAGGTTCGGCAAGACCCTTCAACCCGACGGTACGGGCGGGACCCACTCGCCGGCTGCCTCCAAGAACACGGGCCAAGCTACCGCTGACGAGGATTTCCCCCGGACCCGCCAAGGCGCCAATCCGGGCGGCGACGTGGACCCCCTTACCCCTCAGCGATCCGGCCTGCTCCAGCACCTCAGCGGCATGGATGCCTATGCGCACTTCCGGGGCGAAACTCTCCAGCCGCCGCTGTTCTAGCCGCCGCTGGATTTCGACAGCCGAGGTGACGGCTGAATCGACATCCCCGAAGCTTGCGAAAAAGCCGTCTCCAGTGTGGTTTAGCTCGCTCCCTCCGTGTTCGAGTAGGCAATTACGTACCATGGCGTCGTGCCACGCCAGCACTCGAGTCCACGCCTGGTCGCCCATGGCCTCGAGGAGCTGGGTGGAGCCGGCGATGTCGGTGAACATCATGGCTGCCACTTTGGCAGCCGATCGGCGACGCCTGCCCAACCCTCCGTCTGCGCCTAGCCGCTCAAGGACGGCCTCGGCAGCTCGTCGCTCCAAACCCGCTCGGTCCTCTTTGCCGGCCTGTTGGTAACTATCTGCCAGGGCGAGGCGGGTGAGGGCCGCCTCTACCGGCACCTCTGCCTCGGACCAGCCTTGCAAAGCGGCGCGGAGCGCTTCCACCGCCTTTTCAGTCTCCCCGGCGGCCAGGGCTATTTTCCCTGCCGCTGTGTTGGCGGCCGCACTCCAAACCGGAGAAGGGAAGCGGGAGGACACCTCAAACAGCTCCTCCGCCGCTTCCCGGGCCCCGTTGATGTGTCCCAGGCGGAGGCGGCTTTCAACCACCGTTGGAAGCAGCCGCGCCCGATCAAGAATCAACGTGGCGCCGGCCAGTGCTTCCTCCAGCATGTCGCCCGCCGCGGCCGCATCACCCTGATCCAGGCGGAGCAGGGCCAGCCCCGGGAGGGGGAGAGCTCCCAGGCCCATGGCACGGGCGAAGGCTTCCTCCGCAGCCTCCCATTCGCCTCGCCTACGTCGGATCTCGCCTAGTTCGGCATAAGCCTGAGCTACGAAGTACCGGTATTCGGCAAGTTCGTCTGCTGCGTGCTCAGCCTCGGCCGCCGCCACCTCTAGCTCGCCCCGGTAGCGGCGGATTTCGGCCCGCTTGACTCGGCAGATGCCCGGGAATCCGGTGATGTTGCCGAACTGCTCGCACCACCGCCTGGCGGCGTCGTCCCACTCGAAAGCCCGCCGGTACTCGCCCAGTCGCTCGCAGGTATCGACCATGTTGCAGTAGATGCGCCCAGTCACCGATGCGGTCAGCTCACCGCTGATGGCGGGAAGCATCGCTTCCTCCATCAGGGCCAGACCGGCGGCAGTGTCGCCCTTGGCTATCAGAATTCGGCCCTTGTCCTGGAGGGCGATGTAATGCAGGTCCTTGTCGTTGAAGGTCTCGGCCAACTGCAGCGACTCCTCGGCCAGAGCAAGTGCACGGTCCGGGTCGTGTTCGGACTCGAGCGCAAACATCGCTTGGAAGCGGCGGACCTGAGCTTGGGCTCGGGAGGGGGGCCGGTCTCCGAGTAGGCGGACGGCGGTCTGGAGCCAGCCCCGACCCAAGCTCGGCTCGAGCTTGTGAATGTGATCCTCGGCCAGCCTGATGGCCACGAGCGCCGCGTCCTCCACCGCGCCGGCCTCGATCAGTAGCCGATAAGCCCGTTGGCCAGCATCGATGGCGTCATCGATTCGCCCCACCCACCAGGCGGCTTCAGCCAGCATCATCAGGCGTCGGGCGTCGAGGTCCCGCATCCCCACCTGACTTAGAAGGTCAAAGGCCCGCTGCCAATCGTGGGCTTCCATCGCCTGCTCAGCGGAAAACTCTGAGGCGATGCCGACATTGTCTGACATTTGGAGGGAGCCTACCGGCGGTGTCGCGCGGTCCTCGGGCCGTTGATCGCCCTCTAGCCGCCAGATTCAGCGCTGGAAGGTAACAAACCGATAGTCCCTACATCCGCGGATTAGACGTGCTGACGCCAGCTGTGTTCCGGTACGAATCCAATCGAGTCGCGGGCACGGTCGATCGAGAGGAGGGTCTCATACTCGGTGACCGTGCGGGTCAGCCTTACGTCTGGGAACACCTGGTCCATCAATTCGTTCGATGGACGGTTCATCACCGTGTCGGCGGCCGCGATGATGAAGTTCTCAGCTCCCTCGATCGGAGCCTCGAGGGCAAGGCGACAGGCCAGTGCGGCGTCGCGCACGTCGATATACCCCCACAGGTTCCATTGACGCTGCCTGAGATCGGTCCAGTAGCCAGGAACTCTTGCGTACTCGGACGGAGTGTGGATGTTCGAGAAGCGGAGGCCGACGAAGGGAATGCCGGACCAGCCCGAGATGTGGGTAGCAAGGGTTTCCCCGACGACTTTTGATAGTGCATAGGTCGAGGTAGGAGCC
>JBOGEW010000135.1:0-2333 GCA_050742075.1 Acidimicrobiia bacterium | reverse complement strand
GATGAAGCTGGGCGGTAACAACATCCTCACCAGCCCGGGGTCAGCGGGGGAACGGATCCGCATCGAGGGCCGGGTTTTCGACGGCGACGGGACCTTCGTCGAGGACGCCTTGGTGGAAATCTGGCAGGCCGATGCTGAGGGACGATATGCCGGGGACGGCAGCCGACAAGCGAAGTTCACCGGCTTTGGCCGGGCCGAAACCGACCCCACGACAGGGATGTACTGGTTCGAAACCATCAAGCCCGGTCGGGTTCGCGACCCCGAGGGAGAACTGCAGGCGCCCCATTTGTCCGTAATAGTCCAGGCCAGGGGCATGCTCCGGCCAGTCTTCACCCGCCTCTATTTTTCCGACGAGATGGAGGCGAACGACGCCGACTTGATCCTTCGAATGGTTCCCCCCGAACGTCGCCCGACCCTCTTTGCCACCGTAGCGAGAATCGAGGAGCGGAAGGTCTATGGGTTCGACGTCAGGCTGCAGGGGGGCGACGAGACGGTTTTCTTTGACTTCTGAACGATGACCTTCCCCGATCCAGGCTTTTCCACCCCCGCCATGGCCGCCATATTCACGGCGGAACGACGGGTCGAAGGGCTTCTCTCTTTCGAGGTCAGCCTCGCCGGAGCAGGCGCCGACCTCGGCCTCATCTCGCCTGAAGTAGCCGAGGAGATCGCTCGCGCCTGTCGGGACTTCGACGGGGATCCGGCGGCGATCGTTGCTTCGTCCTGGGAGCGGGGGTCGCCTTTGATCGATCTGCTCCAATCTCTCAGGTCGAAGCTCTCGGCCGCAGCCAGCGAGACGCTCCATCGGGGAGCCACCAGCCAAGACGCGATCGACACCGCCTTGATGCTCCAGATTCGAGATGCCGCCACGTTGCTCGGTTCCCAGACCGACGAGGTCACGAAGGCGCTTGCGGACCTGTCCAGTCGCCATGAGAACACCCCCTACCAAGGTCGAACTCTGTTACAGGAGGCGATGTCATCGACCTTCGGAAACCGAGCATCGGCCTGGCGGGAGCCCCTCCTCCGAGCCCGCGATGCCCTCAGCGTGATCGCGGCCTCTCTCCCGATTCAACTCGGAGGTCCGATTGGGGATGTCCATAGCTTGGGGACGAGAGGACAGGAGCTGGTGGAGAGGGTTGCCGCCCGTCTCGAGCTCGCCGTTCCCGCCCACCCGTGGCACAACGATCGATCCCATGTCCGGAGGCCATTGGCAATGGCCGTCGAGATCGCACTGGCGATGGAGAAGATCGCTTTCGACCTGGCTCTACTCGCCGGCTTCGGCGAAGTCTCGATGAGGCCGGGGCTGTCATCGAGCATGTCGCACAAGCGCAATCCCATCGACGCCATCAGATCGGTTGCCGCTGCCCGGGCCTGCGTCGCCGCCGCTTCGGTGCTGTCAGCTACGGGCGGACACGAGCTGGAACGGGGGATCGGCGGTTGGCAGGTGGAGTGGTGGGCCGTTCCCCTGGTTTTTCAAGCCGCGGCGGCAGTGGTCGACGGAGTCGACGCCGCCCTCGCCCACCTCGAAGTGCACCCCAGCTGAATCTATGAGTTCAGCCCCAGACCTGGCCGGCGATCTCCACCATTCGCCCGATCTTGGGCCACTGTTGATCGATCGTGAGCGTGTTTCCGTGGACGGTCGAGGAGAAGCCGCACTGATGGCTGAGGGCGCATTGGTCGAGGTCGACGAAGCGGGTTGCTTCCTCGATCCGGCCTTTGATGTGGTCGGCGTTCTCGACTTCTGGATGCTTTGAGCTCATAAGACCGAGAACCACGGATTTGTCCTTGGGCATGAACCGGAGAGGGGCAAAGTCGCCCGAGCGTTCGTCGTCGTACTCGAGAAAGAAAGCGTCGACCCCCATCTCTCGAAAGAGGATCTCAGCCACCGGCTCGTATCCACCCTGGGCCACCCAGGCGCTCTGAAAGTTTCCCCGGCAGAGGTGAATGCCGACCGTCATGCCTTCCGGACGGTCGCTGATGGCGTGGTTGACGAGCCGGCAATAAAGCCGGGTGAGCTCGTCGGGATCATCGCCCCGAGCCGCCGTTCGCTCCCTGATCTCTGGGTCACAGAGATAAGCGAGGTTGGTGTCGTCGAGCTGGAGATAAGTGCAACCACGGGCTGCGAGATCAGCGATCTCCTCTCGATAGGCCGCGGTGAGGTCGTCAAAGAATTCCTCCAGATTCGGGTAGACCTCCGTCGAAATGGCTTGACGTCCACCCCGGAAGTGGAGCATCGATGGGGCTGGGATGCTCACCTTCGGGGTGCGCGACGTTTGCTTAGCGAGGTATTCGAAATCGGCTCCCTGGATGGGTCGGGAATGGCGAATGGCGGAGTC
>JBOGEW010000134.1:0-3895 GCA_050742075.1 Acidimicrobiia bacterium | reverse complement strand
CTGCCCTTCTGCCGTTGCCGTTGCCGGAACCATTGCCAGAGGCAGTGGGAGGCGCCTCAGGAGCCGGGGCCTCAGGAGCCGGGGCCTCAGGTGCCGGGGCCTCAGGTGCCTCCGGGGCCGTGGGAGCCGGTGCGGCGGGAAGCGAGGCGGCCGGTGCTTCCCCAGCCCCCACCGAAACCAGTTCCTTCTCCTCCTCAGGGACTTGTGCGGGCTCGGGCGCTGTTTCGGGGGCGGCGGCCGGGTCCTGAGCAAGTTCGGATTCGACCGGCTCTTCTTCAGAGCTTGCGGCCCCGGACTCGATCGATTCGGGCTCTTCGGTCACCACCACCTCGTCGGCTGCGGTTGGCTCTTCGGTCGCCGGCTCCGCGGGGGCCGACGCCGGCTCGGGTTCAGGCGCTCGTGGAGTCGCTGGCGGAGCCTCACCCTTCATCTCCGCCAAAACCTGTTCGACCGGGAGTCCGAGCGCTTTGGCCTTCGCCTCGGCTGAGCGTCGGAGGAGACTTTCGGGTATTTCTGCCATGGGAGACTCCTAAAGAGGACCGGAGATGCCGCCGTCCTTGCGCACTCGCCAGAAATGGACGGCCATGAAGATGACGATGACGAACGGGAAGAAGAGGACATGGAGGACGTAAAACCGAAGGAGGGTCGAAGCGGAGACCTCGATCCCGGCAAGCAGCAAGAACTTCACCTGATCTCCCATCACCGGTACGAAGCCGGCCATGTTCGTGCCCACGGTGACCGCCCACAGCGCCAGCTGATCCCATGGCAACAGGTAGCCCGAAAACGAGAGCAGGAGAGTGAGCAGGAGGAGGATCACTCCCACGACCCAGTTGAACTCCCGCGGAGGCTTATAGGCACCGTGATAAAACACCCGGCTCATATGAAGAAAGACCGTCAGCACCATGAAGTGCGCCCCCCAACGGTGCATGTTGCGAGTTAACGACCCGAAGGCCACCGAGGTCGACAGGGCGGCGGTGTCGGAGTAGGCAAGCTCACCAGTAGGCGTGTAATAGAACATGAGGAAAATGCCGGTGATGGTGAGGAGGATGAAAAGGAAAAAGGAAAGTCCGCCGAGGCACAGCGTGTAGGAGAGCCGCACCCCGTGCCTCTTCACCTTGACCGGGTGGAGGTGGTAGAGGACGTTGTTCATCACCACGTAGGAACGGTTGCGAGGGCTGTCGCTGTATCCCTTCTTGAACGGGGAGCCGGGACGGAGAATCGACTCAGCCAGCTGCGAACCCCGCAGCCGCTCGTTCATCTCTCTCGCTCGTGTCTTGAGCTTCTCCAGCACCGCTACGCCTCCTACCAGCGCATTCCGTACGTATAGCCGTTCTTGAAATCGCGCTGACCCGTGTCGACTTCCCACGGCGTTCGGTTCATTCCCAGCTTCTCCGCCTGCTCGGCCAGCGAGCCCTCAAACTTACCCAGTGAGATGACGTTGGTCGGGCAGCGATCGACGCAAAGTGCACAACGCGTGCACTCGTCTTCGTCAACGATGAAGAAGCCGTAGTTGGTGGGATCTTCGGCCGGATGCTCGACATTGACCGCTTGGTCGATCGCATCGAGTGACAGATAGAAGATGCATTTCCAGGGGCATATGTCGACGCAACCCTCGCAGAGGATGCACTCGGACTGATCGATATGAAGAAACTGCTTGGGGCGAAGCTTGTCCTTGAAGTAGGACTCATCGACCAAAGCGAGTTGATAGTCGTCTCGAATCGGAGGAGTCTCATCAACCACGCCTTTGGGCATCAGTCCCCGCCCCTTATCAATGGTCGACCATAGGGCGAGATCTGGGTGACCTTCTCTGGCGCCTTGCGTGCCTTGCCGAAGTCCTGGATCTTGTAGGCGAACACGGCCGCCGCCCCGAGCATGACGATGTGATAGCCCATCGAAACGATGTCCTTCAAGGCGGCGAAGCTGATGTCGACCTGGTTACCGAGGACGAGCCAGGAGGGCATGCTGACAAATATCTTTTGCGGAGACCAGTCGAGGTCGGTCTGGCTGAGGTTGAGCCATTCGGAGGGAACAATTCCAAAGATAAGGACCAATTCGATCCAGGCGAGAAAGGCCAAAAAGCTCGCCAATGCCCAGGACATTTTTCTCCCGACGACGAATGCCAGGACGGCCCCGAGAAGCAACATCTGCGAGGCGCCAAAGGCGGCCAGATAGCCGAGCGCTTTCCAGTACCAGCCCCGCGGTACCCAGTTGAAGTAATCAACCACCACGGGGGTCTCGACCCCGCCGATGAGAGTGGTCCGAGCGAAGCTCGAATAGTGGATCCACCAGACGGCCAAGACGAGGAGGACGGCTCCCCCAATCATCAGAGCCCATCCGAGTCTTTTTCGTTGACTCTGATCGAGTTCTGCTAGCCGATACATGTACCAAATTTTTACCACAACGGGGGTTTAGGAACGAACCAGCGAGAGGCGGGGAGATGAAGGTGCTGCTCTATGCTCCCGGCGGATCCAATAGGACGACTTCATGACCACCACTGCAGGGGAGACAAGGACCACAGACGGGGCCGATGAGGCCGGAGACCGTTCGGGAATCTTCTTTGCACCCGACACGGCCGCCTCCCGCTACCTCTTTGCAGGTACTGCCTTCCTCGGGTTGGGAGCGATTCTCTGGCTGGCGTCTTTGGCCTCGATGCGTTTCCCCGGCCTCTTGCCACTCGCCTTTGGTCACCTCCGGGCAATGGCTCTGATCGTCCTCTTCCTGGGTTGGATCGTCCTGGGGCTCTCGGCCGCGATCTTCTACCTTCTTCCCCGCCTGACGGGGGTACCTCTTGCGCTCGAGAAGCAACTCAACCTGGCTCTCCCGCTGGCGGTGACGATCGTGCTGGTCGGTGTGGCGGTGGTGGGGCTCGGATTCGGAGACGGAGGCGAGCCCTTCGCCCTGCCCTGGTGGTGGGACTTACCCGTCCTGGCGATGACGGCCCTTCCCCTCGGCCCCACGCTCCTCACTATCCGGGCCCGCACGGAAGGGGTCGTCTATCCCTCGTTGTGGTTTGCCGCGGCAGCCGTCCTTTGGCTTCCCGCGCTCTATCTGATCGGGAATCTTCCTCAGGTTTCGTCTCTGGCACATGCCCTCTCCGACCTCGTCTTCACCGCCGGTTTCCTCAACGTCTGGGCGGTCGGGCTGGCGACCGGAACGGCGTACTACGTCGTCCCGAAAGCCTCGGGCCAGCCACTGGCCAGTCGCCAGCTCGCCAAGGTCGGGTACTGGTCGCTCTTGTTCGGCGCCATCTGGATGGGACCGGCCCAAATGGTGGCCGGGCCGCAGCCGGAATGGCTGCAAGCCATCGCCGCGGTATTGGGCCTGGCATTGCCGCTTGCCGCCGTCGCCAACGCCACCAACCTGGCTCTATCGGTGCAGAGTCGCTGGCCGGCGAAAGAACCGATCGTCCTGGCGGCGCTGACGGGATCGGGCGTCGTGGCGCTCGCCTCACTAATGGCGGCTCTGGCCAGCTTCCGGTCGGCGGCGGTACTCGTTGGTTACACGGTTTTCTGGGAAGGCATCTACGTGCTCTACATCTCCGGGCTCGCCCTGCTCTTCGCGGCCTTCGCCTGGCAGGCCATCCCCAACCTGGTCGGCCGGGCCCTCGCCTCGACCGACCGGGCGCTGGGCGTAGTCCGACTCCTCGCGATATCGGGGACCGCCACCGGGCTCCTCCTCATTCTCGCCGGATTCATCACCGGCCTGGCCTGGTCGGGCGCGGGGTTCACGGGAGTCTTTGACAATGTTGGGGCGGGATGGCTCGAGAGCTCGGGACTGCCCGGCATCTTCACTGGGCTCTCGGTTCTGGGCGGCCTCTTTTTGACCTGGAGCCTCCTCGGGCTGGCCGTTTCCATCTATCGCTCCCTCACCTCGGGACGGGCGACAGTGCAGGAAG
>JBOGEW010000133.1:0-3771 GCA_050742075.1 Acidimicrobiia bacterium | reverse complement strand
GCCTATCAGTCGGCTCAGTTCTTTCGCTCGTTGATGGGCTTTGCCATCGAGGGCTATCGCGGTCCTGAGACCGGCGTACGGGAGACAGCTTCATGGGCCCTCCGTCAGAACGACGCCCGTTTCATCATCACCGGCGCCCTTTTTCCCGACCATCCCTTAAGCCGTCACGTCATCGAGCACGGACCCGGAGTCCACGACGTAGCGCTCGCCGTCCCTGACGCCCAGGCGGCTTTCGAGCAGGCCCTGGCCCGCGGGGCCGAGGTCGCCTACAAACCCGAGGAAGTGGAGGGGAATGACAGGTTCTGGTTGCAAGCGGGAATTCACACCTACGGCGAGACCATCCACTCGCTGGTCCAGTCCGATCTTTCCTGGCCGCCCCCCGACTTCGCGCCCTTCGAGGACACCGTTGCCAAACCCGTGGGCCTGCAACGAATCGACCATGTCGTCGGCAACGTCGGTCTCGGAGAGATGGATCGGTGGGTCTCTTTCTACGAAGACGTGTTTGGCTTCGTCCTGCTTCGGCACTTTGACGATGAGCAGATCTCGACTGAGTACTCGGCGTTGATGTCGAAGGTGGTTTGGGACGGCAGCGGCTTGATCAAGATGCCGATCAACGAGCCTGCTGCCGGTCGGAGAAAGAGCCAGATCGAGGAGTACCTCGACTTCTACCGATCACCCGGCGTGCAGCACATCGCCATCCTCACCGAAGACATCTTCAACACCGTCGCCGAGGTCCGCGACCGCGGTCTCATGATGATGAACGTGCCCGACACCTATTACGCAGAAGTCGGCGATCGCATTGGTGACATGGACGTCGATCGCGAGGAGATGAAGCGACTCAACATCCTCGCCGACACCGACGAAGGCGGGGGCCTGCTCCAGATCTTCACCCGCATGCTTCAGGACCGGCCCACGGTCTTCTTCGAGTTCATCGAACGGCGCGGCGCCACCGGCTTCGGGGAGGGGAACTTCAAGGCCCTTTTCGAGGCGATCGAACGCGACCAGGCGGCTCGCGGGAACCTCTAAGCGGAACCTAATGCTCTAGGCCGCGGAATCCGCTGCTTATAGCATTAGGTTTCCAAAGACGCGCGGGCGACGATTAGGAGGCGAGGAAGGCTGCGATTAGCCCGGCCGTCGCGGCGGGATCCTGGCGATGGGGTTGGTGACCGGCGCCAGGGATGACCTCGACCGTCGCACCTTCTATTTGTTCAGCCAGACGGCGGCCATCGGCGAGCGGAGTGATCAGATCCTCGTCGCCCCAGATGACAAGGGTGGGCAGGCCGATCGCGGGCAGGTCAGCGGGAACGGTTACTGCGCCCGGGGTGGCCGACATCGCCGCCAACGCGTCCGAGGTGCCGGCCATCGCCGCTCCGATCTGGCGAGCGTTGTGGTCCTCCGACGTCGGGCAGAACCCACCGCTGGCGCATTCCCGTTCGTAGTTGAGCACGGCGCGGCCACCTCCGCCGTAGCTCGTGAAGTTCAACGCCTTTCCCACCACGGGCAGCCCGTAAAACGTTGCGGTCCAATCGTCGGCGGGACCGTAGATTTCGGCGCTGACCAGGACCAACCGATCGATCATGGCGGAGTTGTTGACGACCATCTGCGCTGCCACCGTTCCGCCTAGCCCCGCCCCGACGACTGCCGCGCTCTCGATCTCGAGATGATCGAGGAACGCCAGCATCGTTTCGGCTCGGCCAAAGACGGTGTGAACCTGTCCATTGCCGGCGGGGCGTCCGCTGTATCCAAAATCAACCTGATCGGGGATGATCAATCGAAAGCCGGACAACTCCTCCGCCAACGAGAGCCACTGGTACCCACCGGCCAAATCGAAACCGTGGATCAGCAGCACCGGAGCGCCACTCCCGATGGATCGATAGTGGACCGCTTGGCCGTTGCTCAGGGTGACGATCTCACCAGGGGGATCGGCAGTGGGAGTGAGCACCTCATAACGATCGGCCGAGCTCGCCGCCAGGTACGACCACACCATGCCTCCGAGGACGCCGAATAGGAGGGCGAGCCCGACGATCCGCAGGAGGATGGGGCCGAAGCCCAGCCGTACTTGCTGGGGCGGTCTTGCTAGGGACATCTGTCAATCGCTAAGGAGGATGACATGTAGTTGCTTCGGTCCGTGGACACCGAGGTTTAGCTGTTGTTCGATGTCCCCGGTCCGGGACGGACCCGTGATCAAGACCAGGTTCGAAGCCGCCGCCAGATCCTGACTTCGTAGGGAGAAGTCGACCAGGGTCGGGTAGACGAGGTCGACTGAAAGGAAAGCGATATGCGTACCCGGAATCAGAGAAGCCATCCGCGGCCGCCCCGGACCCGAACGGAGGGCGATTGATCCCGATCGGGCGATGGCACCGTCCGCCCCGGTGATGCCGAGGGTCACCTCCGACATGCGCTGTTGCTCGGAAAGACGGTTCTCGGGCGTGACGACGTTTTCGAGACGCCTCCATCCGACGGCTTGCAACGACTGATGCATCCGGGGAATCCCGACGTCGTCCCAACCGAGATACAAGCCCGGATCGCCACTGAGGTCGATTGCGGTGGCCATGGCGTTCGGCCCGGGCATCGGCCCATGGGCCACTCCATCAACCGCTGCCAGGCGTTCGACGAACTCGCCAATCACACTCATCGTCGCCAAGGCATGTCCCTAGTCGAGGTCCAACCCCGGCCCGGGCCGGGCAGGCGGCTGATCCACCGCGGACCAATTCGGCGCAAGGCCGATGCCAACCGAAGGCCGCCATGCCAAAGAGCCGGGCGGGTGCCGAGAGCCGTGAAGTAGCGAACGCCCCGAGCCACGCTCGGGGGTAGATGGGCGGCCGCCGTTTGCTGGCGGAGAAAGAGGAGCATCCTCGGAAGGTCAATGCGGATCGGACAGACCTCGAGGCAGGCTCCACACAACGTCGACGCATAGGGCAAATCACCGAATTGATCGAGTCCAAACAACGCCGGCGACAGCACCGCCCCCACCGGCCCTGGATAGACGGAGCCATAACTCCGACCGCCGGCGTGGCGATACACCGGGCAGACATTGAGACAGGCACCACAGCGGATGCACCCCAACACTTCCTCGAGCTCGGTTCCGAGAAGGCTGGTTCGGCGGTTGTCGAGGATGACAACCTCAAGGGCATCCGGTCCGTCGGGCTCTCCAGCCCGGCGCGGACCGGTGATGATGTTGGTGTAGGCACTGAGCCTTTGCCCGGTGGCCGACCTGGCCAATACCTCCAGCATGACTTCGAGGTCGGGAAGATCGGGGACCAGCCTCTCGATCCCCATCACCGCGATATGAAGCGGTGGGGTGGTGGAGGTGAGACGGCCGTTACCTTCGTTGGTGACGGTAACGATTGAACCGGTCGCTGCCACTCCGAAGTTGACCCCGGTGATTCCCACCCCCGCTCGCAGAAAGATCCCTCGCAGATGTCGGCGGGCAATCTCATTCAACTCGGTAGGAACGGCTGTGAAGGGGACACCGAGTTGGTCCGTAAACAGCTGGCCGATTTCATGCCGGGTGCGGTCGAGGGCGGGGGCGATGATGTGCACGGGGGGCTCCGCCGCCAGCTGGATGATGAACTCACCAAGGTCGGTCTCCACCACTTCGTGGCCGGCTGCCTCGAGGTGATGGTTGAGCCCGATCTCCTCGGTGGCCATTGACTTCGACTTGATGATCGGTGAACCCACCCGATCTGCCACCAGGTCGGTGATGATCTTCCGGGCGGCTTCGGAGTCGGTGGCGCGATGGACTCTTCCCCCTGCCTTCTCGACAGCGGC
>JBOGEW010000132.1:0-3236 GCA_050742075.1 Acidimicrobiia bacterium | reverse complement strand
GCTGCGCGGGGGCACGGGGGAGGGCTTCGACTGGCGCCTCGTGCCGCGCCGCTGGAAGCTGCCGATCGTCCTGTCGGGCGGGCTCGACCCGGGCAACGTCGCGGCTGGCATCGCCGCCACGCGGCCGTTCGCGGTGGACTCGGCCAGCGGCACCGAGGCCGGCCCGGGCGTGAAGGACCCGGACAAGCTGCGCGCCTTCGTGGCCGCGGCGACCCGGGTGGAGGTGCCGTCGTGACCACCGCCGTGGAGCACCGGTTCGGCCCCTACGGCGGCCAGTACGTGCCCGAGACGCTGATGCCGGCCCTGGCCGAGCTGGAGGAGGAGTTCGAGGCGGCCTGGAACGACGAGGCGTTTCTCACCGAGTTCCGCCGCTGGCTGGCCGATTTCGTCGGGCGGCCCACCCCTCTCCAGGAGGCTCGTCGGCTGTCGGAGCAACTCGGACTCCGGGTGCTATTGAAAAGGGAGGATCTGGCCCATACCGGCGCCCACAAAATCAACAACGCCGTCGGCCAGGCGCTCCTTGCTCACCGGATGGGAAAGCCCCGGGTCATCGCCGAGACTGGCGCTGGCCAGCACGGTGTTGCTGCCGCCACCGCCGCCGCCGCTCTCGGGCTCGAATGCGCCGTCTACATGGGGGTGGTCGACATCGAACGGCAAGCCCTGAACGTCCAGCGGATGCGGCTCTTGGGGACCGAGGTGATCCCGGTCGCCTCCGGGGCGGGGACTCTCAAAGACGCGGTGTCCGAGGCGATGCGCGATTGGGTGCGGACCGTGGAGAGCACCCATTACATCATCGGCTCTGTGGTTGGTCCCCATCCGTTCCCCTGGATGGTGCGGGAGTTTCAGAAGGTGATTGGCGAGGAGTGCATCGAGCAACTGGCAGAGCTGCCCGACGTTGCCGTCGCCTGTGTCGGGGGTGGGTCGAATTCGATCGGGCTCTTCTATCCGTTGCTCGAGACCGAGGTCGAACTGGTCGGCATCGAAGCCGGCGGGGAAGGTCTCGATACCGGACGCCACGGGGCTTCCATCACGGCCGGCCGGGCCGGCGTCCTCCATGGGACCCGGACATTGCTGCTCCAGGACGACGAGGGTCAAGTGCAGGAGGCACATTCGATCTCGGCCGGCCTCGACTATCCGGGGGTAGGGCCCGAGCATGCCTACCTGGCCGAGGCGGGGTTGGTGATCTACGAGTCCGCCACCGATCGGGAGGCTCTCGAAGCCGTCGACCTGCTCTCCCGAACAGAGGGAATCATTCCTGCTCTCGAGTCAGCTCATGCCCTCGCCTGGGTCACCCGCAACGCAGAGCGCCTCCAGGGGAAGACAGTCCTCGTCGGCCTGTCGGGACGAGGCGACAAGGACCTCGGCACAATCGCCGCCGCCAGTTGAACGGGCAGGAGCAGATTCGGGCGGTCCTCGGTGGAACCACCGGACCGGCCTTGCTGCCGTATCTCACCGCCGGCCTGCCTCACCCGGACCAATCCGTCGGGCTCTTCGTCGCCATGGCGGAGGCCGGAGCGGATGCGTTCGAGGTCGGCATTCCGTACTCGGACCCTTTGATGGACGGGCCGGTGATCATGGCCGCAGGGGAAGCGGCCCTCGCCGCGGGGGCCACCAGGGCCGTCGCCCTCGACATCGTTAGACAAGTCGTCGAACGAACCGGTAAGCCCGTCCTGGCGATGACCTATGCCAATCCGGTGATGCAGCGGGGATGGAGCACTTACGCCGATGATGTCGCCGCGGCCGGGGGATCGGGCATCATCGTTCCTGACCTGCCCTTCGAGGAGAGCGAAGAACTCCGCGCAGCTTGCGATGCCCGGGGAATTGGCCTGGTGCAGTTCGTTTCCCCGACCACCCCATCGGAGCGAATGGAGAAAGTGGCCGCTATCAACCCGGCCTTTATCTACGGGGTAGCCGACATGGGGGTAACCGGCGAACGGGCCGAGGGCAGTCCCCACGCCCGGGCGCTAAGCGAGAGAGTCCGCGCTCTCACCGACGTCCCGCTGGTCTTCGGCGTCGGCATCTCCACGCCCGAGCAAGCAGCAGCCCTGAATGGCCTCGCCGATGGACTGATCATCGGCACCGCCATAGTCCGCCGCGTCCTCGAGGCAGCCGATGCCGCCGCCGCCGCCTCCTCGCTAAGTGAGGTCGTTACTCAGTTCAAAGCGGCGATGACAGCTGGGAAAAAAAGCAACGGCCACCGTCAACGCCCGTCATCCTGAGCCAGGGAGTGGGGGAGTGGGGGATGCGGCAAAGGATGGGGACTCGAGTGGCCGTTGCGAATTACAACGATAGTAATAGGGTCTAGTCACTCCTGGATTTGTCGATCCAATCACGCTAATGACCCGTCTTCGTGTTTCTGCCCCCGAAGGGGGGAGTCCCGGCGCAGCCGGGGAGGGGGGAGATCACTTTCTGTCCCAGGCTGTTCGTAGCTTCGAAGGAAATGAGATCGGAAGGGGAGTATCAGAGTGCCCTGAAGCTGATCCGAGCCGGAGTCAACGACTGCGAGGTCGGGAGAAGGCTGGCGATCCCGAGGGGCACGATTCTGGACTGGCGGGTTGGTCTGGCCGCGAACAGCCTTGGAAGGACGAAGTACGCGTCGGTAGATCAGCGGAGTAGGTGCTTCCGATGTGATGGTGGCGAGGTAGACGAGAAAGCCTATGCCTTCCTCCTCGGTGCCTACCTAGGGGACGGTTGTCTATCTTCCCTTCCTAGGGGGGTCTATCGCTTGCGGGTTGCTTGCGATCAGAAGTACATCGGCATCATCAATGAAATCGCTACCGAGATCGTGAGGGTGCGCGGGGTTAAGACCGTGGGATTCAGTCAGGGTGAAGGCTTTGTCGAAGTTTCGGCCTACTGGAAGCATTGGCCGTGCCTCTTTCCGCAGCACGGACCCGGACCCAAACACAAGCGCCCAATAGCTCTGACCCTGTGGCAGAAAGAGATCGTGGCTTCTCAGCCCAAGGCTCTCGTTCGCGGCCTCATCCTCACTGACGGAAATCGGCACATCAATCAAGTGTCGAGAAGGTTCCCCTCAGGAGTGAAGTGCTATCGCTATCCGCGATACATGTTTACTAACGCGTCCGCCGGCATCTTGGAGATCTTCACGGAAGCCCTGGACGCACTTGGAATCCATTGGACTCGAACGACTGCTCGCATCATTTCGGTCGCCCGAAGAGAAGACGTCGTTTACTTGGACACCTTCGTAGGTCCGAAACATTGACAGGTAAAATCAGGGT
>JBOGEW010000131.1:0-4942 GCA_050742075.1 Acidimicrobiia bacterium | reverse complement strand
GGTGTACACATCACCCGCCGAGTAGTGCTCGCTCTGTCCCTCGTACTGAAGGGTGATGATGCCGCGGAGGAGGACGAAGTAGACGACTCCGTTGTGGATGTGCCAGGAGGCGGTTTTCCCCGGGTTGAGCTCGGAGAGCTGGATGTTGATCCGCGAGTCGGGCCCGCGGGGGAGACGGGTCTCGATCTGGTCGAGGAGGACCTGACGGAGGTGGTTGCCCCCTAGAGGCACCAGCCCGGTGGTCTGGAGGGCGAGGGTGGCGGGGTCGACGGTGAAGTTGGGCATGTCATTCTCCTCGCGATGTGCTTACAACGTCGCTAGGACAGAAGAACGATGGTGGCTCCCATCAGGACCAGCACCGCTCCGGCGAAGAAACGCGGGTTCATCCGCTCAAATGGTTGGTGGAACATGAACGGCACCAGGGCGATGACGAAGATCACCGACAGCTGCTGGATAGTGATGGCTATCGCAATCGTGGTGAGACCGAAGGACAACCATTGGGATGACACCGCGATCGCACCGCAGAGACCAGCGAACGCAATCCACCGTACTGCGGTCATTGGCATCGGCATCCGCCATCTGCCGGTGGCGGTGAGCAGCAACGCATAGACCACGACGCTGGAGGCGAGACCAATGGTCAGACCCTCGACCGGATGATCGAATCTCTCCAGACCGAAACGGATCAAGATGGGTGTGGACCCCCAGATCCACGCCACGGCCAACGCAAACCAGGGCCGGCGCCATTCATCGGATCCGGACAGTCTTCCACTCAGAGAGATCAGGGCCACCCCGATCACGGCGAGTACCACGCCCCCAACGATCGACACGGTGAGTGGCTCGTCGAGAGCGACCGCCGCCACCAGGGTGCCGATGATCGGGGCCGATGAGACCAAGGCGCCGGTGCGGGCAACCCCGATGGTCTGCTGGCTGAGGGCGAGCAGGGTCCAGCCGCCCACGAAGTGGAACAGGGTGGTCACCCCGAAGATCACCACGGCGGACAATGGCGCTGAGAGCAGCAACCCGAAGTCGCCGATGAGCATCGTCCGGAGTAAAAGGACGACCTCGACCGCGACCAGGAGCCCGAAGGCGGTTCGGTAGGCATCGACGAGTTGATTCGCCTTTCGGTTGGACACCTGAAGGAAGGCGAACCCGATCGCCGCCACTAGGGCCCAAAGGGGCCCAGTCAATCGACGCCGCTCAATGCCCCGGCGAGTGCCTCGACCGTGTCCCCATCATGGGCCCCAGAGAGCCCCAGGACCACCACATCGATCCCGGCATCAAACATGGCCGCAGCACGTGATGCCACCTCGGCCGGGTCGGGGTCCTGAGCCACCGAGAGATGGCTCGAACAGGAGATCTCTTCTGGATCGCGTCCTACGTCTCGGCAATGACGCCACAGCACCTCTCGAAGGCGGAGCCACTCGTTCTTTTCATCCTCGACGAAAAGAGCGTCCCACATCGAGGCGAAGCGGGCGGCGAGACGAAGCGTTCGCTTCTCCCCCCTCCCCCCGATCACGATCGGTGGGCGAGGCTGCTGTATGGGCTTGGGCTCGTTTCGTGCATTGCTGAGCTGAAAGAAACGACCGTCGAAGTTCGAGTTCTCTTCGGTCAGCAAGAGGTGGATGACTTCGGTGCCCTCCTCGAACCGCGACATCCTCTCATCGACGCTGCCGAGACCCAGCCCGTAGGTGTCGGCCTCTAATTCGTACCAGCCGGCGCCAAGACCAATCTCGAGCCGGCCTCCCGAGACGATGTCGAGCGATGACGCCATCGATGCCAGGACGGCGGGATGCCGGAAGTGCATGCCATTGACCATCGTCCCCACTCGTATCCGATTGGTCGCCTGTGCGAGGGCGGAGAGGGTCACCCACGCCTCGAGACAGGGCCCATCGGTGTCGCCCCGGATCGGGTAGAAGTGATCGAAGTTCCAGGCCGATTCGAAGAGGTCGATGCTGTCGGCCACCTGCCACACCTCGAGCATCCGGTCCCAAGTTGTGTGGTGAGTCGGTGTCTTCACCGCGAAACGAGCCATCTTCAGATCACCGGGTTAGTGAGGGTGCCGATCGGATCGATCCTGATCTCCACCACATCCCCAGGACGGAGATAGCGGGGAGGGTCGAACCCCACCCCCACCCCGGGCGGGGTACCGGTGGCAATCACGTCCCCACTCTCGAGGGTCATCACCGACGAGAGCGTGGCGATCAGGGTGGGAATGTCGAAGATCAGATCGGAGAGAGACCCACTCTGGCGGATTTCGCCGTTCACCGAAGTGCGGATCGCGAGTTGACGGACATCGCCGACTTCGTCGGTGGTGACAATGCATGGACCCATTGGACAGAACGTGTCCGGACCCTTCCCGGTCAGCCATTGCCCGTGCCTCTTCTGCAGATCCCGCGCCGTCACGTCGTTGACGATGGTGTAGCCGAAGACGTGGCTCAGGGCGTCCTCGGGCCGAATCCTCTTCCCGGACTTGCCGATCACCACGGCTAACTCGCCCTCGTAGTCCGTCGTCGAGCTGGGATCATTGCTGGTGTCGATGCTCTGGCCAGGGCCTATGACCGCAGTCGGCGGCTTGCTGAAAACGATCGGATAGTTGGGAGGTGGCTCCGCTTTGGCGTCGGCCCCCGGCAGTTCCCGAACATGTTCGATGTAGTTTTTCCCGATGGCGAATACGTTCTTCCGGGGATGCAGCGGGGCGAGAAGCGTGGCATTCGATAACGGCACCCTGATTCCATCGAGCGCCGATGCAGGTAACCCGGGACCCATGACCAACTTGATCAGCTCGACCATGTCGTCGGGCACGGCGAGGGCGCCGGAGACGTCGACGACGTGGCCGTCGTCCAGGAGCCCTGACCGGGGACCGTCTTCTGTGAGGTACCTGACCAATCTCAAGCGATCCTCCTTGCCCTTCAACCGTCGATCATGTTTGCCTTGGGCCCGACAGACGACGAGCCCGGCTCGCACCTGGCCGACTGTTGCGCCCCGGTGAAGCGATGTTATATCGTGCGGAGCCGGTTCAGCAATCGATTGCTAAACCGCCGAGGAGGAACGAGATGAGACCGCGGCCCAGGAGCGGATCGATGGGATACTGGTTGGCGTGACCTGGGGGCGGAGGCGCGCAAATGCCTTTTTTGGGTTGCACCAGGGTCCAGACCCGGTCAGGATCGGCCAAAAGAGGTCGCGACCACCTCTGGTTGCCTCAGTGCGCGATCTGAAGGTCCATTTCCAGACCAGGGCAGGAATGGTCCATGCCGTCGACGGTGTCTCTTTCGAGATCCGAGACGGGGAGACTCTCGGATTGGTTGGTGAGACGGGTTGCGGTAAGAGCGTGACCGCCCGGTCCTTCAACCGGCTAGTTCCCACCCCGCCGGGGGTTTATGCCGGCGGCGAGGTTCTCTTCTGGTACTCGAAGACCTGGGGCGAAAGCGGAGACGCGATCGACTATCGCGAGGAGCCCATCGACCTCCTCGCGATCTCGGATGAGGAGATGCTGGATATCCGCGGCGACCGTATCGCCATGATCTTCCAAGATCCCGGAAAGGCTCTCAACCCGGCACTCTCGATCCGGGGCCAGATCGCTGAGGTCTTCTATCAGCACCGATCTGAGGAGATTCTGCGGTCTCTCGGGCCGAGGGTGCCGCTCATCATTCGTCGTGCTGCCCGGCAAGAAGCCAGCGCCTTCGAGCGATTCCTGCTCACCCTCCCGCCGTTTCGCTCCCGGGCGGCAAAGCTCGAGGAGAAGATCGACGAGCTGGTAGCCGCCGCGCTGAGCGAGGTCCAAATCGCGAATCCTCGCAAGATCATGAACAGCTACCCCCATGAGCTGTCCGGGGGCATGAAACAGCGTGTTCTCATCGCACAGGCGCTCGCCTGCAATCCGGACCTCCTCATCGCAGACGAGCCCACGACCGCACTCGACGTCACCATTCAGGCTCGGATCCTCGAGCTGATCGCAGAGCTGCAGGAGCGACTCGAGACTTCTGTCCTTTACATCAGTCACGACCTGTCCCTGGTCAAGGAGATCTGTGACCGCGTGGCGGTGATGTACGCGGGTCGGATAGTTGAGACGGGCACGACCGAGGAGATCTTTCGCAATCCAAGGCATCCATATACCCGGGGGCTGATGGCAGCGGTTCCCTCTGCCGCCCATCGACGAGGCGAGCTGGCTTCCATCGTCGGGAACGTCCCTGAGCTCGTAGATCCTGAGCCGGCGTGCCGATTCAACACGAGATGCCCCTACGCGGTCGAGATCTGTCGAACCACCGATCCGCGGACAATCAACCTCGGGGAGAGCCACTCGGTCGCCTGTTTCGCATACGAGGTGGACGACACCGACGTCGTCCTCCCCAGGCTCGAATCGTGGGTGTCGTGACTTCGCTCCGTGCCGAGCAGGGAACGAGTGAGCGTTCAACGGCCGAGCGTTCGGTGATCTCACTCCGGGGAGTCGAAAAGCACTTCCCGGTGAAGGAGGGCACCCTGCAGCGGGTCGTAGGTCATGTTAGGGCCGTCGACGGCGTGTCCTTCGACGTTCGCCCTGGAGAGACGGTGGGCCTCGTCGGCGAGTCCGGGTGCGGCAAGACGACGCTCGGCCGCTGTATCAGCGGGCTCACGCAAGTGACCGGGGGAAGGATCTACTTCAGGCTGTCCGACGGGGACGCGGCCCGTCTCGACGCCATCGAGGCCACTGCCGCGTCAGAGCGGACTCGGGAGCAGCTCAGAGAGCTGAAGCGGATCGACGAAAACCACCGGATCGACCAGCTCTCGGGCAAGGCTTGGAGGACATACCGCCGCAACTGTCAGGTCGTCTTCCAAGATTCGTTCAGTTCACTCAATCCTCGACAACTCGTGAAGGACATCGTCGGGCGACCGCTCCGCGTCTGGGACGAGGCATCGGGCCAGGCCCTGACGGAGCGCGTCCTGTCCCTACTGGAGAGCGTGGGAC
>JBOGEW010000130.1:0-5296 GCA_050742075.1 Acidimicrobiia bacterium | reverse complement strand
CCTCGCCGGAACCGAGCATGCCGCCGAAGCCGGAGAGCTGATCGACTTCATGCTCAGCCGCCAGTTTCAAGAGACGATTCCTCTGACCTGGTTTGTGTATCCGGTCCTCGAGGAAGCGCGCTTGCCGCCCGAGTTTGTGGACAACACGGCCGTTCCGACCGATCCCGTACAGATGGATCCGGCCACGATCGATGAGAATCGCGAGCAATGGCTGGAAGAGTGGTCCGAAATCTTCGGATAGCAATCCTCTGGGGAGCGCCCCTCCTCTTCATCGGCTACCTATTCGTCTATCCCCTGTTCAGGATCCTGGCCGAATCGCTCAGCGGTGAGGGATTCGCTCAGCTTCTTACCCGGGAACGGTTTCTCAACGCGGCCTGGTTCACCATCTGGCAAGCGTTGGTCTCGACCATCCTGACCTTGCTCGCCAGCTTCCCTCTCACCTGGGCACTGTCGCGTTTCAATTTCAGGGGTAAGCAGACGATTCGTGCCCTGATCACGATTCCCTTTGTCCTACCGACGGTTGTGGTTGGAGCGAGCTTTCTCGATCTGCTGCCGCGAGGGGTTCTCGCCATCCTCGCTGCTCACGTTTTTTACAACGTGGCGGTGGTGGTGCGCACGGTTGGGGGGGTATGGAGCAGAATCGACCCGCGAGTCGAGGACTCCGCCGCCACGCTCGGTGCATCGCCGGGTCGAGTCTTTCGAACCGTGACCCTGCCGTTGCTCCGACCGGCGATCGCCTCGGCCGCCGCCATTGTCTTCCTTTTCTGTTTCGCCTCCTTCGGCACCGTTCTCATACTGGGCGGAGGCCGCATCCGTACGATCGAGGTCGAGATCTATCAACAGGCGGTGACATTCCTCAACCTTCCGATTGCTGGAGCGCTGGCTGTGGTGCAGTTGGTATTCGTTGTGGCGGCGCTATTGATCGCCAACCGCCTGCAACGCCGAGTCAGTATCGACCTCAGCTCCGAGGTCATTCTTCCTGCTCCTGGGCCCAGACACCGTTTGGCCGTAGCCGCCGCGATCATCGGCACCCTGGGCATACTTTCGGTGCCCCTCATTTCGCTGGTAGACACCTCGCTGGAGCGAGGGGGCTGGGCCGGTCTGGCGGGCAACGCTGCGAGCGCGATCAATCCGGGCCAAGCGATTGTTAATTCGCTGGTCTACGCCGCCATTGCCACTGTGATTGCGTCGGGAGTCGGCCTGGCGGCGGCGCGGGCCATCAACCAGCGCGGCGGAGCTTGGCTCGATACCGCCCTCATGCTCCCACTGGGAGTGTCGGCAGTCACGATCGGATTCGGATTCCTCCTGGCGCTTGACCAGCCCTTCGACTTGCGCGGTTCCTTCATCCTGGTTCCCCTGGCCCATGCGCTGGTTGCCACGCCATTCGTGGTGCGAGCCGCCCTTCCCCTCCTGCGGTCGATCAAGCCCGAACTGAGGGAAGCTGCCAGGGTGCTCGGTGCGTCCCCGGCCAAGGTCTGGAGCGAGATCGACTTTCCGATCATCGCCCGGGCGTTAGCAGTGGGAGCCGGGCTGGCCGCAGTTGTCTCTCTGGGGGAGTTCGGAGCGACCTCCTTCGTTGCCCGGCCAGCCAGCATCACGGTGCCGACCCTGATCTTTCGCCTGTTGGGCCGCCCGGGCACTACTTCCTACGGCACGGCGATGGCGATGGCGGTGGTGCTGGCGGCCATGACTGCGGCCCTGGTCCTGTTGGTCGATCGACTGCGCGGGCGTGAGGCCGGGACCTTCTGATGCTGTCAGTCAGGGATGTCTCCGTCGTGTTCGGATCGAGAGTCGCTCTCGATCGCGTATCCCTCGAACTCGGCGAGGCGGAGATCCTCGCACTCCTGGGTCCGTCGGGCTCTGGAAAATCGACCCTGCTGCGCGCGATCGCCGGTCTCGAAGAGATCACTACCGGCCAGATTTCCTTCGATGACCAGGGTCTGGCCGGTGTGCCCACCCATTTACGCGGGTTCGGGCTCATGTTCCAGACCTACGCCCTCTTTCCCCACCTCACCGTCGCCGGCAACGTCGCCTTCGGGCTCCGGATGGCCAATCTCGAACCATCCGCGATCAAAGCCCGGGTGACGGAAGTGCTGGCGTGGGTTGGTTTGACCGAGCTTGCCACCCGAAGGATCGAGCGCTTGTCGGGTGGTGAGATGCAGCGAGTGGCGCTAGCTCGAACTCTCGCCCCCAATCCCCGTTTGGTCATGCTCGATGAGCCGGTAGGCGCACTGGATCGGCGGCTGCGCGAGCGATTGGTCGAAGAAATGTCCGACTCATTGCGAGAGGCAAAGCTCGGCGTGATCTACGTGACCCATGATCATGACGAGGCTCGCGTCATTGCCGACCGGGTGGCGTTGCTGAACGAGGGCCGGATCGTCCAGATCGGGACCTATCAGGAGATCGCGGCGCAGCCGGCCGATGATTGGGTGGCCGACTTCGTCGGCCAGTCCTAGATCGCCTTCATTGCCTCGGCGAAGCCCGGCGGGGGTCGACCCAGCTTTCCCTCGCGATTGGTGAAGGCAGCCCGCACATCGAGGCTGGCGACAAGATGATCCTGACGTCGAATCTCTTGCGCCCAGCGCGAGCTCGCCCGGGAAACGTCCGTTACCCGGGTTTCGATCACAAGGTCCTCATGCAGGGTTGCCGGGGCGAAGAAACGAGCTGTCAACTCGACCAAAACGATCTGGAACCCCGCCTCCTGCATCACGTCGAGGCCGAATCCGACCGCGGCGAGGGCCTCTACCCGCGCCGCCTCGAAGTACTGAAGGTACGCCGTGTGGTTGACATGGTTGTAAGGGTCGAGCTCATAGAAACGAGGTCGGATCGCAAACCGGTGCGCCACCAGCCGACATTAGGTCGGGCTAGTCGTGCCGAGCGATGCAGAACTCGTTGCCGTCGGGATCGGCCATCACCCTCCATTGAAAATCACCGACTTCGTGGTCCTCGACTTGGCTGCCGCCCAGCTCGACGATCTTGTGGGTCGCAGCGTCGATGTCATTGACGCTGGTATCGAGGTGGAGACGCCGTCGACCGGGAGTCGGGTCGGCGACCCGTTGAAAGGCAATCGAATAACCACCCTGTCGCTGTCGCCTTAGCCAGATGAAACCGTCCGCTCGGTAGCCAATCTCGACTCCGAGGAGTTGCGCCCAGAAAGCTGCCAGTTTCTCCTCATCGGTGGTGTTGATAACCACTGATGTCACTTCGACTACTGCCTCGCCGGCCACCTCATCCTCCTTCGCCTACTCTCGGTCGGGTGCGCGCTTGGCTTCTGGACGACACCACTGGAATAGATGCCCTCCGCCTCGACGACGTGCCAACCCCTGAGCCTGGTCCAGCGCAGGCGCGCGTCCGGCTGAAGGTAGCGGGTCTCAATCACCTCGACGTTTGGGTATCGAAGGGCTTGCCCAAGCCCAAATCGCTCCCCCACATCCTGGGTGGCGACGGGGCCGGGGTCATCGAGGCAGTTGGGCCTGGGGTGAGTGACTGGGAAACCGGCGACGAGGTCGTGATCAATCCTTCCCTGTCGTGCGGGGAATGCGACTTCTGCCTAGCCGACGACATGGTTTTCTGCCGTCAGTATTCGATCCTGGGCGAGGTGGAGCCGGGCACTTTGGCCGAACAGATCGTCGTTCCCACCGCCAACCTGGTCGCCAAGCCGGCCGGGCTGAGCTGGGAGGTGGCAGGGACCTTTGGCTTGGCTACCTCGACTGCATTTCGTATGCTCGCTCGGGCCGAGTTGAAGGCCGGAGAAACTGCCCTCGTGGTCGGAGTGGGCGGTGGGGTTTCCTCGGCGGCCCTGTTGATTGCTGTGGCGATGGGCGCCCGGGTTCTGGTCACTTCCCGCGATCAGAAGAAGATTGCCTGGGCGGTCGAGCACGGAGCGGAGGCTGGCTTCGATTCCGGCTCGGCGTTCTCGGTGACCGTCAAGGAGGCAGCCGGGAGGGGCGCCGATGTCGTCGTGGAGAATGTCGGGAAGGCGACTTGGGACCAATCGTTTCGTTCCCTTGCTCCCGGAGGACGCATGGTGATCTGTGGGGCGACCGCCGGCAACAAAGTCGAATTGGCTCTTCCGGTCCTTTGGTTCAAGCAACTGAAGATCATCGGTTCCACCATGGCCAATCGCTCTGAATTCGGGTCTGCTCTTGAGCTGGTCGCCAGTGGCCGAGTGCAGCTTCCGATCGATCAGATCTTTCCGTTCGAAGAACTTCCTGCTGCCATGAAACGTATTGATCGAGGTGAGCAGTTGGGCAAGGTGGGTATAAGGATTTCGTAGGTGGCCGACTTCCTCAAGATCAATCGCCGACTCTTCGTCGCCAATCTGGGCAAGGGAACGCTGGCATTAGCGATCTTTGGCGCTTGTGCGGATCCCGGTGGGAACCAGTCGACGTCGACTGCCGCCCCATCCCCCGCTTCGTCCCCGCCCACGACACTAGGGAGTACGACCAGCGCTTCGGCAACGAGTGCGCCGTCATCGACCAATGCTCCGGCTGAAGAGGTCCGCTTCCAGCGCGTCAATCTCGGGTTCGTCTCGGCCTATATCGTCGTGCGGGGAAGCGAGGCCGCCATCGTCGACACCGGCGTCTCCGGGAGTGAGGGTGAGATCGAAGCCGGGCTGGGCGAAGTGGGCGTGGGTTGGGAGCAGGTCGGCCACGTGATTCTCACTCACCGCCATCCCGATCATCAGGGAAGTGCTGCAGCAGTGCTGGAAGCCGCGATTGACGCGGTCGGCTACGCCGGTGAGGGCGACCTGGCCAGTATCACCTCTCCTCGCCCGTTGACCGCCGTGCGAGATGGTGACAGCGTCTTCGGCCTCGACGTCGTTGGCACTCCCGGTCACACCGCCGGCCACATTTGCCTGCTCGATTCGGTGGCCGGAGTGTTGGTAGCAGGGGACGCCCTGGTAGGTGCTGAAGGTGGGGTGGTCTCGCCGGATCCGCAGTTCAGTTCCGATCATGACGAGGCCTTGCGATCGGTGGAGAAGCTGGCCGGTTTCGCCTACGAGCAGATCCTGTTTGGCCATGGCGAGCCCGTGATGGCGGGCGGTTCGGGGTTGGTCGCCGACCTGGCCGCTGGCCTGTAGGACCACCCCACCTATACTTTCTTGCCGCCGGGAGAGCCGGTCCCGATCCGGGGGTGTGGTGAAGCTTGGCCGTTCACGCCGGCCTGTCAAGCCGGAGGTCGCGGGTTCGAATCCCGTCATCCCCGCCAAACCAGATGACGACCAGCTCTCCCTCGGCCAGGTAGCTCAGTCGGGAGAGCGACGGTCTGAAAAACCGTAGGTCGGCAGTTCGAT
>JBOGEW010000129.1:0-5546 GCA_050742075.1 Acidimicrobiia bacterium | reverse complement strand
AGCCCGGGCTTTGGCCGAATGGCACCTGGGTCGGATCGAATGGGCGGAAGCACTTCGCAGCCGGAGCATCCAGGTATCGGGACCGAAGACCCTGGCCAAGGCGCTCCCCTCCTGGAATCTCCGCTCGGGTTGGTCGCGCATCGAACTCTCCCGGCGCAGCAGTGCCTAGCGTCGATCGCTCACCAAGAAGGAGGAGCTGAGTGGCGAGCGAAGTCGACGCCTATCTGCATTCGGTTCCCGAGCCTCATCGCCTCGCGATCGAAAAGCTCCGCCACACGATCCGCTCGATTCTCCCCGAGGCCGAGGAGGTGATCTCGTACGGAATCCCGATGTTCAGACAGGGTGGCCATGGGGTGGTGGCCTACAACGCCACCAAGGCTGGGGTCACCCTCCAGGTGATGAGCGGCACCTTGCTCGACGACCATCACGAGGAACTGGCTAAGTACAAGCGCGCTAAAGGCTCAGTGCAGTTTCGGAGCGACCAGTCATTGCCAGTGGGCTTGATCAAGAAGCTAGTTAAGGAGCGCCTGGCCGAGAACAATGCGCGTTACAACTCGAAGAAGAGGTAGCGGCTAGGCGATCCGGCGGTTGAGTACCGCGGCAGCTTCCGACACCGCCGCGTGACCGAGTGTCAAGGCCTCCACGCCTTGGAGCTCGAGGTTGGAAGTCGCCCACACCCCATGGCTCCCCCAGCGGGGATCGTGATAGGACCACCAACGGATTCCCCCAAAGTTTTGTTGCTGAAAGATCGACAGCGCCCAGGCCTGAGTCACGTTTCGATCGCGGGTCACCACGTGCGATGGTCGCAAACCGAGTGCCACCAAACGGGAGGCGTCGTCGAGATCGCAGATCTGGGTTCCGGGATCGAGCTCGAAGGTGGCGATCGCCTGCACGCTCCCGGTGAGGCTGGGCGAGCCGCGCAACATCTTTGCATCCCACACCGTTTTGAAGAAGAAGGCCTCGGCACAGGCACCTCCTGGCCCATCGGAGAGGTAGAGGGCGAGGTAATGCTCGGGGTTATCGATCCGGCCGGCGCCACCGCCGGGGACGAACGAAGGGTGGCCGGGATGCCCGCGGCGGGCGTCTGGCAACCAGGGAAAGACTCGGTAAAGGGTGGCCACTGCGCTCAGGCATAGGCGCCCTGGGCGAGGGCGTCGATCGCCTCGATCACCAGGCCGGAGCCACGCAGCGCCAGCACGTCGACGGGCCTTCCGCCGAGGTGCGGATTGACAGCCGTCAGCCAGGCTCCGGCTTCCTCGGGCCAGAGCACCTGCAGCAGCCGGTTGAGCACATGGTCGAGGTCGGTGAGGCGGGCGCGGTTGAGCGGCGACATCTGTTCCTCACCCGAGCGCCAGCGTGAAGGCTGCGAGCGGGAGACGCCGAGCAGCTTGGCCACGGTGTTGGAGCCGAGCACCGATACCACTCGTTCGACCAACCCCCGGTCCTCATAGAGCGCCGGTGCCCCGGGCCCGATCAGCAACTGCTCGATCGAGTTCGTCCCCACCTCGCGCCGGCGACGGGTGGGAGTGACGGCCTTCTGAATTCGTTTCTTGTGGGGGTGGGGGGCTCGCTTCTGTGCCATCTCTTACCCAACACTAGTCGTTGGGTAGCCTAAGCGCATTCTCCGCGCCGAAACCGCTTAATTGCGAGCGGTCTAGCTGATAAAAACCAGTTTTAGGCGGCGAAGGAGCGGGTGAGAGCGTCCACCACCGTCTCGATCAGTTCGCCGGTGTCGGGCAAGGCCATCGCCGAGTCCGAGGCCGTCACGTGCTCTTCGATCCAGGGCATCGAGGTGGCCAACAACAGCACCGCTCCGTGGACGCCCGACCACATCGCCCAGGCAATCGCCTCGGGGCTCCGGCCACCGATGATCACTCCCTCTTCGATCCCGGTGCGGACCAGGGCGACCAGCCCTTCCAGCACCACGATCCCGGGGTCACCCTTCAGCTCCTCTGACTCCATCGCCGCTGGCGGCTCGCCCAAGAAAAGCACCGGGTAGAGCGCGGCGTTCTCGAGACCCCAGCGGATGTACTCCCGACCGAGCAGGCGGAGACGATCGAGAGCGGTCCCCTCCACCGTGAAGAGAGGGGTGAGCCGGGCGGCAAAACCCTCGAAGACTTCGCGGCACACCTCATATAAGAGGTGTTCCTTGTCCTGAAAGTGGAGATAGATCGAAGGTGAGCTGACGCCCACCCGGTGGGCAATGCTGCGGATCGACACCAGCTCCATCGAACCCAGCTCGGCCAAGAGATCGCGCGTGGCGTCGAGGATCTCCCGCCGCAGCTGCGGCCCCTCCCCTTTTCGCAGCCGAGCCCGCGTGCTCATACCAGCTCCTTGACCGGAACCGGCGCCGGGGTCGGGGTTTCGCTGAACCCGAAGCGTTCGTGAATTCGCCGGAGAAAGCGGGGGGCCCACCAGTTGGCGCGACCGGCCAGACGCATGAAGGCCGGAACCAACGTCGCCCTCACCACGAAAGCGTCGACCAGCACCGCCAGGGTCATCCCGATTCCGAACATCTTCATCAGCGTCACGCCCGACAAGGAGAAGGCCACCATCACCACGGCGATCAAGAGGGCGGCAGAAGTCACCACCCGCCCGGTCCGCTCGAGCCCGGTGGCCACTGAGCTGACGTTGTCGCCCGTGCGGTCGTACTCCTCCTTGATTCGAGAGAGGAGAAAGACCTCGTAGTCCATCGACAGCCCGAAGGCGATGCAGAACATCAGGATCGGCATCGTGAGATCGATGTGGCCCAACGAGGTGAAGTCCAGGAACTCCGAGAGGTTGCCTTCCTGGAAAATCCACACCATCGAGCCGAAGGTGGCCGAGAGCGAGAGCAGGTTGAGCACCACCGCTTTGGCCGGCACCAGCACCGAGCCGAACATCAGGAACAACACCACGAAGGTAACCCCGCCGATGATCCCGAGCGCCAAGGGCAGCCGGGAGACGATGGCCTCTTTGCTATCGACCAGCGCGGCGCTGGGGCCGGTGAGGGCGAGTTCGACCGGTGCCTCGACCGACCTGATCTGTCGCACCAATTGTTCGGCCGCGGCGGACTGCGGATCGACGGCGGGGATCACCTGCAGGTAGGTACCGGCCGCCGCGCCGAACCGAAGGTTGGGTAAGCCGGGAGGGAGCACCTGGGCGCCGCCGACGTAGGTGCCGGCCAGGCCGTCAACGCGAGAGACTCCGTCCAGGGTCGAGAGCTCCGCCGACAGCGAGCCGATCGAATCGGGGTCGCTCAGGCCGAGGGCGACGACATCGATCGGAGCCGAATCGAAGCCGGCGAACTCGGTGCGCAAGAGATCGCCTGCCTCCCGCGCCACCGAGCCAGGAGGAAGGATGCGATCGTCGGCTTGTCCGAATTCCGCCCCGAGGAAGGGCAGCCCCAAGAAGATCAACAAGGCGATAGCGAGGGTGGCGATCGGAAGCGGCCGCTTCATCACTGCCATGGCGACCCGATGCCAGAGGCCCTCGCCCGTCGCGGGACGAAGCCGGCGGACTCGCCACTTCTCCACCCGGGGACCGAGCACGGCCAAGAGCGCCGGCAACACGACGATCGCCCCCACCGCGGCCAACGCCACCACCGCGATACCGGCGTAGCCAAACGAACGAAGGAAAGCGAGTGGAAACACGAGCATCGCCGCCAAGGAGACCATCACCGTCCCAGCACTGAATAAGACGGTGCGCCCGGCGCTGGCAACCGTGCGCTCGATCGCTTCGCCGGTGGGATGTCCGGCGGCCAACTCCTCACGAAAACGGGAGACGACGAAGAGCGCGTAGTCGATGGCGAGACCGAGACCTAGGGCGGTGGTGAGGTTGAGAGCGAAGATCGAGACCTCGGTGGTCCGGGCGAGAAGGTCGAGGACGAAGAAGGTGCCGACGATCGCCACTACCCCGACCCCCAAAGGGAGGAGCGCAGAGACCACCGAGCCGAAGACGATGATCAAGAGGATCAAAGTGATGGGGAAAGCGATCGACTCCGCTTTCACGAGGTCCGCTTCGATCACCTCGTTGACCTCGGCAAAGACCGCGCCTTCGCCCCCAACCGCCACCTCGAGGCTCTGGAAGGCTCCCCGGTACTCCTCGGCGATCTGCGCGGCTAGCTCCAGTACCTCGTCCTGGGTGCCATCGAGGCTGGCGAACATCAACGCCCGGTTCCGGTCGGTGCTTCGCAACGGGGGCGGTGACCCCAGCGTCCAATAAGAGTTGACCGAAGCCACTCCTTCCTCGGCCGCCAGTGCAGCACCGAGGGCGAGACCAGCTTCGGCTGCGCTGGGATCGTCCACCGATCCCGGGGCCGAGGCAACCATGATGATGTCGGGTGGCGAGACCGAGAACTCGTCGGCCAGGAGTTGGGAAGCGATGAACGATTCGGCCTCGGGATTCTCGAAGCCACCGTTGGAGAGTCGGCCGGCGACCCCGCTCCCGATCACCCCGGCGGCGATCAGTCCGACCACCGCCAGTACCAAGACCAACTTTCGCCGCCGCACCAAAAAGCTACCGAGCCGTCCCACAATTCCCCTCCCGGGTTTTCGCGTCGATCCTTCGTCTAAAGTTAACGCCGACAACTTATCAGCGTTCACTTACCGCTGTCAACCCTTCTCCGAACCCAGGGTTGCAAGCCCTCGAAACCGACCGTTGCAGCCCGCAGAACCAGGTTTGATGGAACCGATCGCACCGAGCGGGTGAGGCTTCAAGGTGGCGGGGTTCGCTCCAGGATCACAATCCGGATCACCCGATCGGTCCTTTTCTCGTAGATGGCGTAGTCGGGCCACACTGCCAATGCCTGCGGCCAGAGGCGAGCCCGCTCTTCCGCATCGGCCTCCCGCGCGGTGGCGGCGAAGCGTTCGTCACCGACCTGCACCGTGACGTTGGGATCTCGCACCAGATTATGAAACCAGTCGGGATGGCGGGGCTTGCCACCGAAGGAGGCGATCACCGCCTGGTTCTGGCCGTCACGGAGATAAACCAGCGGGACCGTGTGCCTCTTACCGGAGCTGCGTCCGGTGGTGGTGAGGAGCAGGAAGTCCATCCCTCGTGCCCGGCGCCCGAATCGGCCACCGGTAGCACGAAAGAGAATCTTGTGGACTCGCGACCAATTGCGGATGGCTCCGGTACGCACGTCATTCAGACTACGAACCACACGTCCTAGGTTGAACCGCGCAAGGGGAGGGAGATGAACCAACCCAGAGTCGAGAAGCCGGCGATTCTGGCCGAATACGGGAATCCCACCAAGCGATTGCCATGGTCTGTCGTGGAGCAAAAGCTGGCCGCCGCGGCGGTCTATTGGATTGCCAGCACCGCCCGACGGCAGGCCGCACGTGATCCCCCGCGATGGAATGTGGATCGACGGCAAGCTCTATTACGGAGGTAGCCCGGAGACGGTTCACTACCGCAACATCGTTCGCAACCCCGAGGTGGCAGTCCACATCGGCTATGGCCAGGAAGCCATCATCCTCGAAGGGGCGTGGACCAATCTCACCGAAGACGCCACCCGCTTCGTCTTCGGCTAAGCCACCGTAGGCTGACAGCGTGCCTCTCTATAT
>JBOGEW010000128.1:0-4670 GCA_050742075.1 Acidimicrobiia bacterium | reverse complement strand
CCCACTGTTTCCACTGCCTTGGTGTTCGCTTAGCGAAACTATCGGCTGGGCGTCGGCTGGGGTTGAGGATTCCCTTGTCGAGTACCCACGAGGTGGCCAGGCAGCGAGAGTTGCTCGACAAAATGCTCGAGCTGGCGCAGGGTCCTGACCTCGAATACCCCGTCACAAAAGGGTTCGTAGCGCCCCATGATGGAGTCGCCTGAATCCCAGTAGGACCGGGGCTCGGGGTTGAGCCAGTAAAGCGCCCGAGCCCGAGAGCGAATTTGGGAGAGGACCTCCGGCTTGCCCGGCCGGTAATTGTTGCGAGCATCGCCGGTAACGATCAAGGTGGTGCGGGGGCTGATTTCGGCCCCGTATCGCTCCTCGAAGCGCTCGAACGAATTTCCGTAGTCGGAATGACCGTCAAGCCAGACAGCTTCGGCTTCGGTAGAGATCCGAGAGATCGCTCCCCCGAAATCAATGCCTGGGCCGAAGTAGCGAGTGACCTCGTCGACGGTGTCGATGAAGACAAACGTTCGAAGCCGCGAGAAGTGAGCCGCCATCGCATAGGTGAACTGAAGGGTGAAACGGGCGAAGGTGGCCATCGATCCCGAAATGTCGCAGAGCAGAAAGACCTCCGGCCGATGTGGCCGAGCCTTGCGGAAGGCCGGATCTAGCGGAACCCCCCCAGAGGCGAGTGATCTGCGCATGGTCTTGCGGAAGTCGAGCCGGCCGCTGCGGAGCAGCCGGCGGCGCCGGGCAAGGCGAGCGGCGAGCTTCCTGGTTAGGGGATCGATGACTTCTTCGATCTCTTCAAGGTCAGATCTGGTGGCATGCATCAAGTTGAGGTCCTCAACCAGCGGTTGACGAAGGGTCCTGGCCACGGAGAGCCTTCCGCGGTCTGCCACCAATCGTCGGCGAATCTCGTCTGCCAGCTCGCGGCGGAGGCGGCTGATCATCGCCTCCACGTCCTCACGGGCCAGTCGTTGGTCCAGCTGGTCGTCCGCGTCGACCTCGGCTAACACCGCATCGAGAAGCCGCTGGCGGAGCGCGTCAAGATCGAGACGGCGCAAGGTCCGATACAAGTAATAAGTGCCGCCGACGGGGCGTCCTGGCTCGATGCCGGCAAACTCGCTGACGGCACGGCGGGCGGCGGCCTCCATCGATGCCAAGTCACCTGCGAGGAGCGCCTGGAAGAGTGACTCGAGAAGAGAATCCAGATCGGCGTCCCCTCCTGCTGAGCCTGCCTGTTGTGAGCCGTTGGGACTTGGGCCTTGACCGATTCGTTCCTCGCCCGCAACCGAGCCCCGATGGTGGGCGAAGAAGACCTCGAATGCGACTTCGAACGCCTGATAGTGGCGTTCGTTCTTGACCAAGGTCGCCCCTAGGGCGGCTTTCAGCCCGCCCCGATCGGACAGGTCAACATGTCGAACCGCTTCCAGGGCGTCGATCGCCTCGACCATCGACACTGGAATGCCAGCTGCCCGCAGCTCGGTGATGAAGTCGGTAAGAAGGTCTATCAAGAGGTCGAGCTAGCGGGTGGGGTCGCGAACTCCTTGGCCGCCTTTTCGATGTCGGTCTGGTACTTCAGCAGGACATGAAGGGTGTCACCCACCACCTTCTCGTCGACGTGCTCGATCGATAGGGCGAGCAGGGTACGAGCCCAGTCGATCGTCTCCGAGACCGACGGCGCCTTCTTGAGATCGAGCGCTCGGATCGAACGAACCAGGCGGGCGATTTGAGTAGCGAGGTGCTCGGTGATTCCCGATACCCGGTGGAGCAAGATCTCTTTCTCGCGGTCCGCTTCCGGGTAAGCGATGTGAAGGAAAAGACATCGTCGCTTCAGGGCCTCGGAAAGCTCGCGGGTGTTGTTGGACGTGAGGACGACCAGCGGAGTGCTATTGGCGGTGATGGTGCCGAGCTCCGGTATCGATACCTGAAAATCCGAGAGAATCTCCAGTAGGAGAGCTTCCGTCTCGATCTCGACCCGGTCGACTTCGTCGATCAACAGCACGACTGGCCGCTCGGACCGAATTGCCTCGAGCAACGGACGCGTCAGTAAGAACTCTTCAGCGAAAATGTCGTCTTCGATCTCGGACCAGTCACGATCTGAATCCGCCTGGATACGGAGCAGCTGCTTTTTGTAGTTCCACTCGTACAGGGCCTTGGCTTCATCGAGGCCCTCGTAACACTGGAGGCGGATGAGACGACGGCCGGTGAGCTTGGCCAGTGCCTTGGCGAGTTCAGTTTTGCCGACTCCCGCCGGACCCTCCACCAGAATCGGTTTTTGCAGGCGCCCAGCCAGGTAGACGACCTGAGCAATTCGCTCATCGGGTAGATAACCCTGAGCGGTCAGGGCCGAGGCGACCGTCGCCGGTGAGTCCATTCCCTGGTCGCTCATCGCGACGTCCCTATCTGACCTGGCCGCTGCCATGCACGACCCATCGTTCGCATGTCAAAGCTTCGAGACCCATCGGGCCACGCACGTGGAGCTTCTGGGTGGAAATTCCGATTTCGGCTCCGTAACCAAATTCCTCCCCATCGGTGAATCGAGTGGCGGCGTTAACCATGACCACCGCCGAGTCCAACTCACGGACGAAGCGATCGGCGGCTTCGAGATCCCTCGTCACGATCGCTTCGGTGTGACCGCTCGAAAACAAGCGAACGTGGCGGATCGCCTCGTCAACGGAATCCACCACCTTCACCGCCATAACCAGATCGAGGTACTCGGTTGACCAATCCTCCGTGGCCGCCTCCAGCATGGTCTCGACGTGTGACCGTGAAGCCTCGTCGCCTCTCAATTCAACCCCGGCCTCAGCGAGGAGCTTCGCGACCTGGGGAAGGAAGTCGGCCGCAATCGCCTCGTGAACAAGAAGCTTTTCGGCGGCATTGCACACACCGGGACGGGAGACCTTCGAATTCACGACGATCTCCGAAGCTATGTCGAGATCGGCGCTGGCATCGACATAAATATGACAGTTTCCGGCACCGTCGATCACATATGGAACTGTGGCCTCGGCCTCAATGGCGGCAATGAGCTTCGGGCCTCCCCGCGGCACCAACAGATCGATCCATTCCTTGGCTTGCATCAGAGCCCGGGCTACCTCCCGGCTCGCATCGCTCAGGACTTGCACGGCGTCGGCCTCGAGTCCCGCCTCAATCTGGGCCCGGCGAAGAATCTCGCCGATGGCGAGGTTGGATCGCAATGCATAGCTCGACCCCCGCAAGACGACAGAGTTGCCGGCCTTGAGGGCGAGCCCGGCGGCGTCAGCCGTCACATTTGGCCTCGCCTCAAAGATCACGGCCACGACGCCTAGCGGGGCCCGGAATCGGGTCATGCGGAGACCGTTTGGTCGAACGAAGCCCGCAGTCACCTGGCCGATGGGATCGGGCAATGCCGCCACCTGACGAAGACCGCCCGCCATAGCGTTGACTCGTCCCGGGGTCAGGCGGAGTCGGTCGAGCAGCGCTCCCCCAATCCCCAGAGCCTTCGCCCCTTCGACATCGCCCGCATTGGCTTCGAGGAGGCGATCGGTTTCCGCTTCAAGAACGGCCGCCGCCAGCTCCAAGGCGTCGTTCTTGAGATGGGTCGCCGCAGTTGCCTGCCGGCGGGACGCAGCCCGCGCTGCTTCGCCAATTACCTGGATCATCGCAGGGCAGTGTAAGGGCGGCGCATCACGGGTCCTCAGCGCAGGATGACAAGGTCGTCGCGATGAACCGCCTCGCGGTTCCCTCTTTGACCGACCAGCCCCTGAAGCGAAACTGAATCCAAGGCGACGAGACCCTTGGCGACCAGGGCGCCGTCGGGACCGACGATTTCGACCGCGGCGCCTTCCGGGAACGATCCCCTCACTTCGGTAATCCCGACAGGCAACAGCGACCGCGCCTTCTCGACTAAGGCCGCCACCGCCCCGCCGTCCACTGCCACGGTGGCGACGGAGGCAAGCCCGAATGCGATCCAAAGTTTGCGGGCGGCCAATTTTTGGGGGCGAGGATCGACCCACGTTCCGATCTCCTCCCCGGCCAGAACCCGTGAAAGCAGGTCAGGAGCCTTGGCCGAAACGATCACTGTTGGAACAGCCGACCAGGCAGCCATGCGCGCCGCCGCCACCTTGCCGGCCACACCGCCCGAGCCCATCGGGCCCACTCCGGAGAGGTTGTCGAGGACTGGATCGTCAAAAGTCACCGCCTCGAGAAATCGCCCGCTCGCCAGGCGAGGGTCGCTGGTGAATAAGCCCTCCGTATCGGTGAGGATCAAAAGCAGACCCGCCGAGACAAGGTGCGACACCATGGCCGCGAGCCGGTCGTTATCGCCCAGCCGCAGCTCTTCGACCGCAACGGTGTCGTTCTCGTTGACCACCGGGACGATCCCCAGTCCGAGCATTCGCTCCAGAGCAGCGCGGGCGTTTAGGTATTGGTCGCGGTTACCGAGGACATCACGCGTCAGGAGCACCTGTCCAGCGACCCGGCCGCGCTCAGAGAAGCCCGCCGAGTAGCGCTCCATGAGCTTTCCCTGGCCGACGGCCGCTGCCACCTGCAGACCGGCCAGGTCAGCGGGACGCCGTTCAAGCCGCAACGCCGGTACCCCTGCTGCCACCGCTCCCGAAGTGACCAGCACAGTGGGATGCGCCGCGGCGAAGCAGTCCGAGACCAGTTGTACCACCGCATCCACAGCCGCAGTGTCGACACCG
>JBOGEW010000127.1:0-6906 GCA_050742075.1 Acidimicrobiia bacterium | reverse complement strand
GTCAGCGTCGGCGTCGATCCCATCGAAACAATCCTTAACCTCGTCTATCCCTTTGGTGACGTGCTGTTAGCCACCGCCCTGATGGTCCTGGCAATGCGCCGCTCCGAAGTGCGACTCGATTTGAAGGTTCTCCTGGTCGCGGCCGCCGTCGCTCTAACCATGGTCGCGGATGTCATCTTCTCCCTCCAGGTGGCGGCGGGAACTTTCGTCGAATGGACTTGGCTTGACGGCATCTGGCTCTTCTCATATAGCGCCTTCGCTGTGGCCGCCTTCATGGTCACCCGCCCCTCGACGGCCTCCGACCACGCCTACCGACCGGTGGAGGGCTGGCAGCTGATCGCCCCTTACACGGCGGTTGCCATTCTCTTTGTCATCCGACTCATCATTAGCTCGGGCAACAGCCTGATCCTGAATATCGCCACGACCGCGGTTGCGGCATTGATTGTCGGCAGGCAGGCGGTGGCGATCCGGGAAAGAAAAGAGCTTCTGGAGAAACAACGCGACGATCTCGTCGCCTCGGTTTCTCACGAGCTGCGAACGCCGCTGACTGGCATCCAGGGCTACACCCAATTGCTGATGGATGCGAGCGAAGAGCTGGATCCGGCAGAACGCCGGGAGATGCTGGAGACCATCAACGTCTCGGCCGGCCACCTCGGCCATATCGTCACCGACCTCATCAACGTTGCCCGCGATCGCCTGCAGACCGTTCATCTTCACCGGGTGCCGTACGAGGCTGCCGACCTTGTCCGGGAAGCAATCGCTACGGCTGCCCCCAATCGAGCGGTGTCAATCGAGGCCGAACCCGACGTATCGGTCTCGGCTGACCCGAACCGCGTCCGCCAGGTATTGGTGAATCTGTTGACGAATGCCATTCGGTATGGAAAGTCGCAGATCAAGGTCGTAGCCCGCCAGGAAGGAACCTCCGTTTTGTTCGCGGTCCATGACGACGGCGCCGGCGTCCCGACCAAACACCAAACCGACATCTGGCAGCGGTTCGAAAGGGGGGCCTACCGTCATAACGCCACCGTTCCTGGGTCAGGGATCGGCCTCTCGGTAGCCAAAGACCTTGTGACCGCTCACGGCGGCGTCATTCGTTACCGGTCTTCCGACCTGCTTGGGGGAGCCTGCTTCGAGTTCACCATCCCGATCGCTCAGCGCCCGACGGTCTTGGTCGATTCCCTGGCATAACCAAACCTAATGCTTGGCACTGCGGATTCCGCAGAAGATTGCATCAGGTTTAACGGAGACGGTTAGGCGCTGACGAGGAGAGCGGCCTGGCGGAGATCGGCCACGAACGCCACACGATTCTCTTGGCGGGAGGCCTCGTCCCTTGACCTCAGGATTGAGGAAGGATGAACCGTCACCAGGACCTGGCGCTCGCCCCAGTCGAATGTCTTTCCCCGATCGGTGAGGACCCGGAGGCTCGAGCCGAGCATGGCTTGACAGGCGGTTGCACCGAGGCCGACGATCAAGCGAGGACGGAGAAGATGCAATTCGCCCTCGAGCCAGGGGCGGCAGGCTTCGATCTCGTCCCGGTTCGGTTTCTGATGGAGGCGTCGCCCGCCCGCGCCTGGCTTCCATTTGAAGTGCTTGACGACATTGGTCATATACACCGCGTCCGGGTCGATTTCGGCGCCTTCGAGAGACGACCGCAAGAGCTTGCCAGCCGGACCGACAAAGGGCTCGCCCTGGTTGTCCTCCTCATCGCCCGGTTGCTCGCCTACAAGGACCAGGTCGGCGGTTATCGGCCCCGATCCAAACACGGTCTGTGTGGCATTCTCGTAGAGGTGGCAATTGGTACAGGACTTGGCGATGTCCGTCAGGTCGGCAAGGGCCCGGCTTCGCTTGGCGGCCGGGTCAGCCATCGGGTTAGGGCGCAGTGGCGGGACGCTTCAGCGCCAGCAGCGCCCCCAGAGCGGAAAGTGTCGATTCGGCTCCCTGGTTGAGGTTCAGGCCGTCGGCGGTCAACCCGTCGCAACAGGCGCCTAACTCGGAGTCATACACCGCAATCCCTCGATCGTTTTCTCCGAGGAACCAGGCGACGGCCACCCCCGCCGGAACCAACCAGCCAGCATCGCCGGTGACCTCGGCGGCCCGGACACAGGCATCGGCCATCGCCCAGGCTTCGAGCGGCTGCTGGTCGAAGGAAGGCTTGCGATGGGAGATCGACCGACCCGCTACAGGCGTGAAGCTGAAACCGTGCTTGCCGATCTCGGTCTCCACTAGCCACTCGAGAAGGAGAAGGCCGTCTCCCACCAGGTTCTGGTCGTCCAGTGCCTGCCCGCTTCCAATCAGCGCCTCCGGAAGTCGGGCGTTATCGTAACGGAGACGAGCTTCCGGCCACAGCCACTTCCCGCGACGTGGGCGCGGAAGTCGCTTAGACAGTCGGGCGATGGTTTCAGAGACGATCGGATCCGGGCGCACTGCATCAAAAGCGGTGAAGCCCAAGAGGGCGTAGGCACACGACCGCCACCATTCGCTGTCGAAGTCGAGCGACCGTCTCAGACCCCGTTCGGCCCGATCCCGACCGGAGTCCTCCGGCCACCATGAGGCCGCCGATCCCAAGCCCCAAATTCCCCGACCGATCGCATCGTCGCTGGCGATGAGGTTCCACGCACCCTCTGTCGACTGGCGATCTTTCCAACCTCCCTCTTGGGCCTGCAACACAAAGTCGAGGCAGCGGTCGCGGGGAGCTGAGGGAAAATGGATACCGCTTGCGGTCGCCCGGGCCACGACCACGAGTGCCCGCCCGTTGTCATCTAGGCAATAGCCGTGGTCGAGTCTTGGTTGCGATCGCCGGGCGTGCTCGAACAGACCATATCGCCCGCTCAATCCGATCACGTGGTCAAAGGAAACGAGATTTTCGCTCGGGCGGGAGAACATCACGAGAGCTGCATTGCCAGGAGTTCGTCGCGCAATTCCGACTTCCAAAATTCCACGAAACCCTCCTGGTCGGGACCGATTTGGTGGAAGTAGAGATGATCGATGCCGGCCGCGACGGCTTTTTGGGCCGACTTCAAGATCGGGGCCGCGTCGGGCCCACAGGGGGTGGATTTGGCGACCATCTCCGGAGTGACCAGCTTCACCGCTTGCTCGTAATGAAGCATCGTCGGTAGATCCTGATTGAGGGTTCCGGGCAACTCGCTGAACGCCCACAGACGATGGGCGGTTGCAACGGCCTCTTTCTCGGACTCCGCCCAACACAATGACAGCTGCGAATAGACGGGTCCTTTCCCCCCCGCCTGGCGAAAAACGTCGACGGTCTCCTCGGCTGCTCCTGAGATCCAGAGGCCATCTCCGATTGAGGCCGCTAGCTCCGCCGATTCGGGGCCGAAGGCTGAGACGACGATCGGGACCGGTTCCTTCGGCTGGTCGAGGATCCTGGCATCGACCACCGAGTAGTAGGGACCAAAGTGGGTGACGGATTCCTCCGCCCACAGGAGTCGAATTACCGAGATCGCTTCCTCGAGCATCTCGGCTCTTATTTCATACGGGGGCCATGCGTCGCCGACGACGTGTTCGTTGAGCGCCTCCCCCGTACCTACTCCCCAGACGAAACGCCCTTCGAGGAGCACCCCCATCGTCGCCACGCTCTGGGCCAGGATGGCGGGATGGATTCTGATCGTTGGACATGTCACCCCTACCGCCACTTCGATCTCATCGGTTGCCTGAGAGATGGCTCCCAGCACCGACCAAACGAAGGGGCTGTGACCCTGCGCCGTCACCCAAGGGTGGTAGTGGTCGGAGATGGAAACGAAGTCGAATCCCGCCTCCTCGGCCAGCACCGCCACCTCCACTAGGCGTGAGGGGGAAAACTCCTCGCTCGAGATGGTCAGGCCCAGAGACAACTCACTCATGGTCCTGAGGAACTACCCCCGCCGTTGGGCTATCAAACCGAGCGCAGTTTGGCGCGTTTGGCCGGCAGCGGAATCACCGCCTCCGCTTCGACTTCGGGTCGGCTGGCAGGCTCAACGGAGGTGAGGGTGGTGATGGTCACGTATCCGGCATGGCACAAAGCCGTATCAGTGAACGGGTTGCGCCCTGCTTCTGATCCCCCCACCTCAACTTGTCCCCCTGGTCGATTCGAGATCTCGAACTGAAGGACTTGCTCCTCATGATCGGCCATCGCCACCCGGAAGTAGCCGAACTCGTCGAGCTCGGCCCACCTGGTGCCGAGGATCTCAACGATTGGGAGCCCGGGAACGTTGACATTCAAGACCAGAGGACGTCCACGATGGCCCAGGACCCACGCAGCAGCCTCGACGGCGCTGGCCACAGCAGACTCCCAATGCCAGGGGTCGGAATATGCCAGGCTCACCGCCAGCCCGTGGCTGCCAAATGTTCTTGCGGTCAGGACCGCGCCGACGGTGCCCGAGTGGATCACCGAATGTCCGGTGTTGACGCCGGCGTTGATCCCCGAGACGACCAGAGCCGGCTTGGGGCCGAACGCGCCAAGCGCTGCGGCCATCACGGCCAGACCGGGTGGCCCATCCACCGTATATGCCTCGATCCCATTCCAGCTGGCCCGGCGCAGCTCGATTCCTTTGGTGTTGTCAAAGCGACCGATCCCGGTGCCACTCCCGCTCATGTCCCGGGCGGGTGCGGCCACCACTAGCTGATACGACTTGTGCAGGCGCTCAGCCAGGAGTCGCAGCCCGGGGGACTCGATCCCGTCGTCATTGGTGAGGAGAACCCGCGGGAGCGGGCTTGGCTCGACGTCCTTTGCCTCTTCCACCACCACCGGCTCAACTCGGTCGACCTGGGCTCGATCAGGCTCAGTCACCATGTTGGGGACTCCTGATCTTCTCGACTTCGATGCGACCGGCCAGCTGAACTATCAGATCTCGATCGGCGTTGCCGAGGCCATGCCGCACGGCGTTCGCAGCTCCGGCCGCCGCGCCGAGGGCGAGCACTGCTGCCTCGTCCATGCCTCGAACCGTTCCAACTGCCAGCGCCGCGGTCATTGAATCTCCTGATCCGCGGTGATCGGCTACCTGCAATGTTGGCTGTACGACCCGGTACCAGCTGTCTCCCAGGCAAGCCAGCGTGGCCCCTTCAGCGCCGGAGACCACCACGTTGACCGCACCCTGAGCTCGGATTCCTTCCACGGCTTTGCCTAGTTCGGCCAATCCCTTCCCTGCGATCCGTCCATCTTCCTCCAGGTCGTCCCGGCTCAGCTTGAGCAAGTGCACCGGGCCTCCCTCGAGCAGGGCATCCAATTCCTCGCCATGCACATCCGCTACCACCGGGACTTCTAAAGCCTTTAGATCGGCTGCCAGCCGGGTGAAGAATTCGACCGGGATGCCGCCGCCGAAGTACCGGCCAGTAACCACCAGCAGATCAGTGGCCATCGCCACCTCCAACGACCGCGAAAAGAAGTCGTCCTGCTCGTGCCGGCTGAGTAATTGCATCGAGGTCTCCGCCACTGGGACCCGCTGGCCTGAGCGCCGGTCGTGGATATAGATCGGTGATTCGTTGTGAGTTTCGACGGGCCAGAAGTCCAGATTCGAAGGCATCAAAGCCCTCAACGCCGAACCGACTTCCCCTCCTACGGGCGCGCATAAGACGGGGACCTCACCCAGGTGCTCAATCATGCGGGCGACCCAAAACCCCTGACCGCCGGGATGGAGGTGAACCTCGTCGCCTTCGTTGCCGTCTTTCGCCTCGATTGTCACGGTCACGATCAAAGAGGGTGACACGACTCCAATGGAACTGGGCACGAACCGTCGGTTCCCGCCACAGACGGAGGGCAAACCGGGTTGTTGGAGATCATCTCTGGGGCGGCAACGTTTGTCGGGTTTGTGGTCGGGTACTTTCGCCGGTGGTGCCCCTCCGAATCGCCTTGCTCGCCCCCATCGCCCACCCTTTCCCCCCGCCCGGGTACGGGCCTTGGGAACAAGTTGCTTACGACCTGGTCGAGGGCCTGGTCGAACGAGGACACGACGTCACTGTCTTTGCTGCGGGCAGCGGCCGGAGCTCCGGGCGGTTCATCTCGACAACGGCGAAAGCTTTGGAGGATTCGGATCTCGATTCCCGTTCGACCGAACAAGAGCACGTCTTGCGCACGATCGAGAAAGTGGTCGAGGGCGGGTTCGACATCCTCCATTCTCACCTTCATGTCCACGCTCTGGGCTTCAGCCGCGTCCTCCCCTGCCCGATGGTTTCGACCCTTCACGGCTCGGCCTGGAATCGTGCCCACCATTCGCTGCTTACCGCCTACAAAGATGAGCCATTCGTCTCGATCTCCAACGCGGAACGCCAATTCCTCCCCGATCTGAACTATGTGGCCACCGTCTATAACGGCATCGACTTCGACAGCTTTCCGCTGCGCGAGAAGAAGAAGGACTATCTGCTTTTCGCCGGCCGCCTGGCTCCGGAAAAAGCTCCCGATCTAGCTATCGAGGTGGCCAGGCGTAGCAATCGTCGATTGCTCCTGGCGGGCATCGTCGAGCCCAAATACCGCGAGTACTTCGAACAGAAGGTCGCCCTTCAGTTGGGTGATGGGATCGACTATTTAGGGGAAGCCACCCGTTCCGAACTGCAGGCACTTCTTGGGGAAGCAAGTGGTCTCTTGATGCCGCTGCGTTGGCCCGAGCCGTTTGGCCTGGTCGTGGCGGAGGCGTTTGCCAGCGGAACCCCGGTGATCGCCTGGCGGGAAGGAGCGATGGAGGAACTCGTCCTCGACGCCATCAATGGCTTCCTGGTCGGGGAGGTCGACGAGGCCGTGAGCGCCGTAGAACGCCTCTCCGATCTTGATCCCCAGGCCGTGCGAAGCTCGGCTAGCGGACGATTTTCGCGCTCAGCCATGGCTGCCGGTTATGAGGCGGTTTACCAACGACTCGTAGACCCAGAACGCGAAAGGCACGACTGACGTCGCGTTTGACGAAGGGCCGGAGCGGGTACTAG
>JBOGEW010000126.1:0-13787 GCA_050742075.1 Acidimicrobiia bacterium | reverse complement strand
CGCCAAGAGGGTGCTGTGGTTTCTCGATCGTGAATCTCACGAGCTGACGGCGATGGTGGATGAACGAGGGTTTGCCCCGCTCGGCATCAACTTGCGATCGAACTCCATCGATTGGTGGACTTTCTGGGAGGAGCCAGGAACCGATCCCGAGAGGCTCGACGGTCTCGTGATGGAGCATTTTGATCCCGCGACCAAGCTGACAATTAGGGTCGAGACATCTCTCCCATTCCTTCAGGATGGGCCAAAGGTCCTAGGTGAGAGCCAGTTGGGTCTCTTCACTTCTTCGCCCGGCACACAGATTCCTCGAGTTGTCGTGTACGACCTAGTTGACGATCGAGTCGTCCTCGATGTGACCATTGATGCATTCCCAATCGTGGTTAGCTGCAGCGAGACAGGGTCGGACTGCGGCTGGATGGAGCCGGCATGGGACGCTGAGCACAAAGTCCTCTACGTCCCACACCTGTATAACGATCTGGTTACCACTGTCGATCTCGTGACGGGATCAGCCAATACGAACGAGGTCGTAAAGACGACGGCTTTTCTCGAGCGCCTTGTTGCCGCATGGCAGCCGGCGGCAGAAGCCAAAGGCGCTTCAAGCCAGGAGAACGCCGTTCTATCACCAGACGGCGCCATCCTCTACCTCACAGGAAAGGAGCTGGACTGGTCGCAGAACGTGACAGGCTCCTATCGGGAGGTGCCGCTTGGCGTCGTCGCGGTCGACGTCGCCACTATGAGGGAGGTTGCACGAGCCGCGCTTCCGATTAGTCGAGTCGTTGCCTCGCCGATCGGAGAAACTTTGCTCGCCACCGGATCGTGGGATGACTCGATCGCTGGGAGCTTCTTTAATTCCTCCGGCCTTCATTTGCTCGATGCGACGACCCTCGAGACCGTGCTTTCTATCGAACCAGGCGACTCGCCTGAGGACTACGAGCTCGTGTATTCGGCGGACGGTCAATATGGATATGGGATCGACAGGTACGCCGGTCCGAGCGCGACCATCATCGACATCGCCAATTTGGAGGTTTCGCCAGGCCCGATTCTGGAGCGGTTCAACGCCGAGCTGCTCGAACTCGGATACATCCTCGACTTCTAAGCAACACCGCCTGACCGGTAGGCTCCTGCCGTCATGAGCGCTCCCCTCGTCGCCAGTAAGTTGCGCGTTGGATGGTTCGAAAAGGTCGGGGCATACGTGGCCCTGACCAAGCCGCGGATCATCGAACTCCTCCTGATCACAACCGTCCCGGCGATGGTCCTGGCGGGCCGAGGGTGGCCGAGTACCTGGCTGGTCATCGCCACTCTGCTTGGAGGCACACTCTCGGCGGGAGGAGCCAATGCCCTCAATTGCTATCTCGACCGCGATATCGACGGGGTCATGCGCCGAACCTCGCGCCGTCCGCTCCCTCGACACCAAATCGAACCGGATTCCGCACTGGCTTTCGGGGTTTCGCTTGGCGTTGCTGGATTCGTGTGGTTGAGCATTTTCACGAACCTCCTGGCCGCAACGCTCGCCACCCTCGCGCTGCTTTTCTACGTCCTCGTCTACACGCTCTGGCTGAAGCGCAGCTCCAACCAGAACATCGTTATCGGTGGAGCGGCCGGAGCTGTGCCGGCTTTGGTCGGTTGGGCCGCGGTAACCGGCGGCGTCGAGCTTCCGGCGTGGATTCTTTTCTCAGTCGTCTTCTACTGGACCCCGCCCCACTTCTGGGCCCTAGCCCTGCGCTATCGCGACGAATACGAGGCAGCGTCGGTGCCGATGCTTCCTGTCACAAACGGTGTTGCTTCGACTACCCGACAGATGATGCTGTACGCGGGCCTCACCGCGATCACTTCTGTGTTGCTAGTGCCGACGGCCGGGATGGGGTGGATCTATTTGCTCTCAGCGATCGGGCTGGGCGCCTGGTTCCTGTGGCATACGTGGCAGGTGCACCTCCACCCCGAGCGCGCCATGCTCCTTTTCACTCAGTCGACCCGCTATCTGTCGTTTCTCTTCGTGGCGGTGATGCTCGATGTTCTCCTCTGAGACTCTCGCCTTCATTTCCTACCCGCCGATTCCGATCTGGGAGATCGGTTCGTTCCGGTTCTCGCTGCACGGCGTCTTTGCCGCTCTCGGCTTCGTAGCTGGAGCCTGGATCGCCACGAGGGAGATGCGAAGGCGCGGCTTTGATGCCGCCGCCTACCAGTCGTGCCTCACCTGGGGTCTGGTCGGGTCGCTGATTGGGGCGCGGTATGGGACGGCTCCCGCCGCCCTCCTGGCTGGGGTCCCGCCCCTCGAGGCACTCAACCCGATAAGCGGCAACTTCTCGATTCTCGGAGGATTCGCCGGCGGCATCATCGCTGGCGTCTGGCGGATGCGGAGCCTGCGCTTGCCAGTCTGGGCGACTCTTGACATGTCGTCGTTCGGGCTCGCCCTGGGGACAGTGGTGGGACGGATCGGCGACCTTGCCATCGTTGAGCATTTGGGCCGCCCCACCAACGCTGCCTGGGGCTATGCCATCAAACCGGGATACGACGTGGCGCCCCAGCACGACGCTCTCGAGTGTGCCTCCGCGGCCGACGGGATTTGCGGGGTCTATCACCACGTGGCCGCCTACGACTTGATCGGGGCAGCGATTCTCCTCGGCGTCCTCTTCCTGGTCTATCGCCACTGGAAGCTTCGTTATGGACAGCTTTTTTGGATTTGGGCCGCCTGGTACGGGATCCAACGCTTTGTCCTCGACGCTTTGAGAGTGGGAAGCGGCGATGCCCAGGTGGGCTCGATGACCTGGAATCAACTGAGCGGTTTTCTGTTGGGGGCGACCGCCATCGCCATCCTTTTCTGGTTCGACAAGCGCCAGAAGCCGGTAAGCGAGGAAGAGGATCAAAGGCTGATTCGGAATACGGCGCCTTCAAAGCCGCTAGCCTCTCGGCCTGAATGACCAGCCGCTTTGCGTATTACTTCTTTACCGGCCTTCGGCCCGGGACCGAGTGACGCGCTAAAGCAAGCAAACCGCCACCAACCCGGAGCTCGGAGGCTCCGGGTTTTTGTTTGGACCCAGGTCTCGAGGCTTCACAGGAGCCAACATCATGGAACGTAAAGCCACGAGCGATTCGAGGAAGACGATCGTCGAGATCGGTCGAACCCGTTTCGGTCGCGATCCCCTGCCCGTGATCGCCGGTCCCTGCGCGATCGAGTCGGAGGGACAGATCCATACGGTCGCCGAAACCGTGGCCGAGGCTGGAGGGGCGATGCTACGGGGCGGCGCTTATAAGACCAGCAGTACTCCCTACGGGTTCAAGGGTCTGGGGCGAGAAGGGGTGAAGCTCCTCGCCGCCGCCGGCGCCCAGGCGGGACTGCCTGTTGCCACCCAGGTGCTGGAGGCAGCCGACGCGGTCGATGCAGCCGAACAGGTCGACGCGGTAGAAGTCGGCTCGGGGAGCATGCAGGACTTCGAGTTGCTGCGGGTGCTGGGAAAACTGGGAAAGCCCGTGATGCTGCGACGAGGTGCCTCGGCCACACTCGACGAGTGGCTGTGGGCTGCCGAATACGTGCTCGCCGAGGGCAACGAGAACGTCATTCTGGTGGAGCGTGGGGTGCGAACCTTTGGGGGAACATCGGCCGATATGCTCGATATCACCGCGGTACCGCAGCTGAAAGAGATGACCCACCTGCCGGTAATCGTCGATCCCTCGCATGCCGCCGGAACGGTGGCGCGAGTGCAGCCGCTCGCATTGGCAGCACAGGGAGTCGGCGCCGATGGAGTGATCGTCGAGGTCCATCCCGAGCCTGCCTCGGCCCGCACCAGCGGACCGCAACTCGATCTCGAGGGCTTCGTCGCTCTGATGATCTCTCTCGGCATCCACCGGTTGCGGACCAACATCGACCAGATCGATCGCCAGATCGTGCGCTTGCTGTCACGACGTCAGGACCTGGCGATGGAGATCGGGCGCACCAAGGCCGAACAGGGCTTGCCCATTTACATCCCGGATAGAGAATCAGAACTCCTGGCCATTATCGAGGAGGAGGCCGCCCGGGCCGGCATCGATCCCGGTCATGTCCGCGCCCTGTTCCAGTTGGTTCTGGCCGAGTCGCGCCGGTTGCAGCAGTTGCTGCGCTCCTAGCGCGCTGTCACCGTCACCGTGTGCCAGCCTTCGGCACCGTTGGGAGCGGGTGGCACTGGAGTCTCGGTCTGGGTGAAGCCGCCGCGATCCGTCGCCCGGACGCGAATTCGATGGCTGCCGGGGGCGAAGTCGTGTTCGAGCTGCCACTGGATCCAGGCGTCAGCAGTGAGCGGCTCGCTTAGTTGGGCCTCGGTCCAGGGGCCATTGTCGACCTGAACCTCAACCGCCTCGATCCCGATGTTGGGAGCCCAGGCGACGCCGGCAATCGTGACCGGACCGACAGCAATATTGCGTCGCGGGACGTCGATTCGCGACTGGGTCTTGATTGGACCTTCCTTCGACCAGCCGCGGGGGACCCAGTAGGCATCGAATGACTCCCAGGTGGTCAATTCGATCTCTGATAACCACTTGGTGGCCGAGACGTATCCATACAGCCCGGAGACCACCAGCCGGACCGGAAAACCATGTTCAAGGGGGAGCGCTTCGCCGTTCATTGCCACCGCCACCAGCGCCTCCCGCCCGTCGTAGATGGCCTCGAGGGGAAATCCGACGGTAAAGCGGTCAACCGCGCGCCCCACCAATTGCGATGCCTCGGGGCGAGGTCGGGCGCGATCGACTACGTGGCGGAGGGGGACGCCGAGCCAGCGGGCATTGCCGACCAGCCGTCCGCCAACCTCGTTGGAGACGCAGGACAAAGTGACATACCGCTCGACCATGTCCATCTCCATCAACTCGTCGAATGTGACCTCATAGGGGTCGTCAACCAGACCAGTCAGCGAGAGCTTCCAAGTGTCCACCGCCACCCGGGGAATCGAGATGGCAGTGTCGATCCGGTAGAAGTCTTGGTTCGGGACGACTATCGGCGTCAGGTCCTCGACGTCAAAAGAGGTTCCTGCGGCCAGCGGGGGGCCCGAGGCGCCGATGTCGATGCTCGCTCGACCGCTGGCGGCGGCGCGTCCGGCCGCTGCCAGCAAACGCCCTCCGCCGGTGAGGAGTAACCCGAGACCGGTGAGGGAGGTCGCCTTCAAGAGTTCCCGGCGACCCGCACTTGGGTCGGGGGCGGGCCGCATCAGCCAATTGAAGGTGGCGATCCCGGCGACGATCGCGGCCAGCGCCAGGAGCCAGGGAACTGTCGGCCCGGCAGTAGCCGAGATGGTGGTAGCCCAGGCTGCCCCGATCCCGAACAACGCAATGGCGGCAATCATTGGCTGGCGGGTGCGTCGGGAGAGGACTCCGATCAAGCCTCCGAGGCCAAGTCCTACCAGGCCGATCCCGGCGAGAAGGGCGGGCTTGTCGCCCGTACCAAACACCGAGATGGCGAAGTCCTTGATCCCGGCTGGGACGGAGTCGACCACTCGGTCGGCGATCCCCTGAACAAGTGAGGGACCGGCGAGGATGGCCGCAAGCAACTCGGAGGCTCCAAATGCCATCGCCACGGCCGCGATTCCGGCCACGGCTGCGCGGGAGCGTGATGGGTTGTTCATGCTTGGTAAAACTGTTACTCGACCCATTTTGGTCCCAATGAGATATGGAATACGTAAAAACCCTTGACGACGGGTTGGTTCGGTGCGCCTGGGGCACGGGACTGCCCGAATACGTCGCCTATCACGACCTTGAGTGGGGGCGGCCCACGATCGATCGATCTCGGCTGTTCGAAAAGCTGTGCCTAGAGGGATTTCAGAGCGGACTGTCCTGGCTGACGATCCTCCGCAAGCGCGACAGTTTCCGGGCGGCCTTCGCAGGATTCGTGCCAGAGACGGTGGCGGCTTACGACGAGGACGATGTGGTTCGCTTGCTCGACGACTCCGGGATCGTTCGCCACCAGGGAAAGATCCGCTCGGCCATCAACAATGCCCGACAGCTCCTGTCCCTAGAAGAGAGCGAAGGAGACTTCGCCCGGTGGATGTGGCGCAACTGGTCCGATCCGAGCACTCAACCACCGGATGAGATCGCTGCCACGACCGAGCAGTCGACCGCGCTCGCCCGAACTCTCAAGAAAGCCGGCTTCACCTTCGTGGGGCCGACAACCGTTTACGCCTTCATGCAGGCCATGGGCTTGGTCAACGACCACTATTCCGACTGTTATGTGCGCCTCGATTGCCAGAAAGAGCGCGTCGCCCTGATCGGCACCGTGGACGGTTGACCGCTAGAAATTCGCCATGCAGGTAATTCCCCGCCCCGCCTTCACTTTGGGCATCGAGGAGGAGTACCTCCTCGTCGACCGGGAGACGCGCAACCTCGTCAGCGACCCCAACGCCGATATGTGGGCGAGCGCACAGGCGACCTTGGGGGAAAAGGCCATGCCCGAGTTTCTCCGCGCTCAGCTCGAGGTTGCTACCGGGGTCCACTCGAGCGTGGCTGCCGCGAGCGAGGAGCTGGCGGAGATGCGCAACAGCTTGAACGAGTCATTGACCGAGCATGGGGCGGCGGTGATGGCCGCGTCCACCCACCCCTTCGCTCTTTGGTGGGAACAACAGCCCACCGACAAGGACCGCTACAAGGTGATGGCCGAGGACCTCGGGATGGTGGCGCGGCGGATGGTGATTTGCGGTATGCACGTGCATGCCGGCATCGAGGACCCCGATCTCCGAATCGATCTCATGAATCAGATCCGCTACTTCCTCCCCCATCTGCTCGCCCTCTCCACCTCTTCTCCTTTCTGGGGTTCGCGCAACACCGGGCTCAAGAGCTATCGCATCTCGACCTTCCGCACGATGCCCCGCACCGGCCTTCCTGAGGAGTTCTCGAGCTGGAGCGAGTACCAGCGTCATGTCGACGTGCTGGTGCGGGCGAGGATCATCGACGACTCCACCAAGATCTGGTGGGACATCCGCCCATCGGCTCGATTCCCCACCCTCGAGATGCGGATCACCGATGTTTGCACCCGGTTGGAAGACGCCAGCACAGTGGCGGCTTGCTACGTATCGGCGCTGCACATGCTGTTCCGTCTGCGCGTCTCCAACCAGCGTTGGCGCCAGTACGCCCCGATGCTGATCTCGGAGAACATCTGGCGCGCCCAGCGTTATGGCGTCGAGGGAACGCTCATGGACTTCGGCAAGGGCATTCTTGTCCCCTTCACCGAGCTGGTCGAAGAGATGATCGAGGTGCTGCGGCCGGATGCGGAGGAGCTCGGGTGCTGGCCAGAGGTGGAACGGGCCCGCACCATCGTCGCCGAGGGCACCTCGGCGGAGCGACAGATCGCTAAATATCAGGAGTCGATCGACGAGGGGGCATCGAGCGAGGAAGCGCTGAAAGCCGTCGTCGACCACCTGATCGAGGACACCGCTCCCAAGATCTAGACGCGGTTTCGATCGTCTCGCCACGCAATCCAGTCGGGCACCAACTCCAGATCGTATTCGGGGCCACTGACGCTGAGAGTGAACTCGGTTACGCCCGCATCGACCAAAGCATCGGCTCGATCGATCCTCCCCAGGCCGATTCCGACCGAGCGCTCGATCTCTTGCGGATCGCGGCCTACCTCGGCGCACCACTTTTCCAGCACCGCTGACTTCCGGGTGAAGGTGTCGAGGTCACCGAAGCTGTGCCAGACGTCGGCGTGTTCGGCCACCATTCGCAAAGTCTTACGTTCACCACCGCCGCCAATGAGGATCGGGAGCCGCCTGGTCGGAGGTGGGTTGACCTTCTCCCACCGGGAGCGAATCCGGGGCAGCGCTTGCCGCAAATCTGCCAGCCGGTATCCGGCTGTTCCGAATTCGTAGCCGTACTCGTCGTAATCCTTTCGAAACCATCCTGCTCCAATGCCGAAGACGAGACGCCCACCAGAAATGTGATCGACCGTCCGAGCCATGTCGGCGAGTAGTTCTGGATTGCGATAGCTGTTGCACGTGACGAGGGCGCCGATCGCGACTCGTTCGGTCTGCTCGGCCCAGGCGCCGAGCATCGTCCAGCACTCGAAGTGCAATCCGTCGGGATCGCCTGAAAGGGGGAAGAAGTGGTCCCAGTTGTAGACGATGTCGACTCCGATCTCCTCGGCCCGCGCCACGGTGCGCCGGATCGCTCGATACTCGCCATGCTGAGGTTGGATCTGGATGGAGATGCGAATCGGCTTCGTCATGGTCCGACGTTACGGCCAGTTTCTCCTCCGCGAGCGGGGGTCAATGGGCGTCGCGGGCTCCGATGGCCCACGAGAGCCCTTCCCCCGGATCGTGAGCTGCGAGATGGAGGGACCACCCCAGTTCCGGGGCGAGGTCGGTCCAGGCAAACCATTGCAGCCGGGAGACTGCGTCTTCCACCTCTTCGGCCGAAGCGGGCCATTCCCAGCCGGCGAGAGCAACCAGGGCAAACCAGGTGGCAAAGCGGCCATAAGCAGCACCCCGTCGCCGCCCCATGGCTCCGCCGGAGGCTGCCGCCCACGCCATCTGCGCAATCGCCCCCGCCGTCGCAATCGGGGCCATTTCCGCCCTCGGGACCGAAAGCGCCCGCAACGCTGCCGGCGGCGGCCCATCGACACAGACTGCCTGCCCCCGCCCGTTCGATTCCTCCAACCAGGGGAGGACCAAGGCTAAGAGTGCGTCGGTAGACGCCAGGTCGTCGACCACCCGCGCCTCGCCGGGTAGGGCGATCGGCTCCATTGGCGGGCGGGGAGGCGCGGGTGATTCGACCCGGTCCTTGTGATAGGTCGGCAACGAGTACACCGGCTCCCAGGATTTGAGCTCCAACGGGAGCTCGGTCGGCCCCAGGCCGTCGGCATCGACGCGCTCCCGGGCGACCGTGCGCTCGGCCGCCACCGCCGCCCGATTGGGGCCGAGAGGAAGATGGGGGGCGAGCTCGGCAAAGGTGTGGTGGTTGGCTACCACCTCCGTCAACGGACCGAGGGCGAATCGCGCCGGACCTTCCTCTACCGCCGATGCCGCCACCACGGGTGGGCCCTCCAGCGCCATGCGATAGCGGATGTGCTGGTCGATCCCCCAGAGCTGACGCCCCCGTTCGATCGCCTCGGCGAGGAGCGTTCGCAACTTCTGTAGCTCGCCCCACTCCTTCGCGGCGCAGGCGCCGTCGACGATTCGCAGGAGGTCGTCGGTATCGGAGCTCTCGATCGCCTCCCTCGTCCGGCGGTCGTTCATCCCCGGTCGCGAGAGAATCGAATCAGCAGATTTACGAGGACAGTGAGCACGATGCTGATCAAGATCGAGGATGTCACCGGGAAAAAGAATCCCCCCCGTTCATTGCGAATGTCACCGGGAAGGCGGCCGAACCAGGAGAACCAGCCGCGGTTGATGGCGAGACCAAAGAGGATGAGGGCGATTCCGAGGCCGATCCAGAGGTGGCCGGTCTTCATTGCTCAGGATGCGGGTGGCATCCCCGGATCGGATGTCTCGTCTTCGTCGCGGCGGGGCCGCCGTAATTCGCTCCCCAGCTGGGAAATGGCCGCTCCGACCGCCTCGAAGAATCCCGTGGCCGCCTGTTTGGCCTGTTGGCGCACACCTTCGTCGCGTACAGCTGATCCCACTGCGTCGCCAAGACGCTCCCAGGCGCGTCCCAGGGTGTGGAAGGCATCGCGCACCTCGTCGTCCGAAGGCCCGTCCTCGCCTGGTTGCTGGCGGTAGGTGTCCTTCAGTTTCTCCCGCAAGGAGGCGAACTGCTCGCCGAGTTTGTCCCAGGGGTCGGTCTTTTCGCTGTCGATAGGATCGTGGTCGTGCGTCTCCATCTCCTCGATGGTACCTATGAGCTGTTTCGAGCTTTCTATGGCCGGCCGGCCCGCCAGGCCCCGGACGGTCGCGAGGTGGGGGCGACGCTGGGCGTGATCGAGACGACCCTCTCCCTGTTGCGCGAGCCCGGTGTGACCCACCTCGCCGCCGCCACCGACACGGTGATCGAGTCCTTCCGCAACGACATGTTCGCCGGATACAAAACCGGGGCCGGGGTCGATCCGCTGTTGATGGCGCAGTTCCCCTTGGTCGAACGCGCCTTCGCCACCATCGGCGTGGTCTGCTGGGGAATGCTCGAGTACGAAGCCGACGACGCCATCGCCACCGCCGCCTGGCGCTGGTGTGAGGACGTTGACCAGGTCGTGATCTGCACGCCCGACAAGGACATGTGCCAATGCGTGATCGCTGATCGGGTGGTGACGCTCAACCGTCGCGAGCAGATCGTGCTCGACGAAGAGGGAGTGAAAGCCAAGTTCGGCGTCGGTCCGGAGTCGATCCCCGATTATCTGGCCCTGGTCGGCGACACCGCCGACGGCGTTCCCGGCCTCCCGGGCTGGGGTCCGAAGTCCGCCTCGTCCGTTCTTAGCCGGTGGCGTCATCTCGAGGCCATTCCCACCCGGGCCGAGGACTGGGAGGTGGCAGTCCGCGGGGCTCCCAAGCTCGCCGCCACCTTGACTGAACGGGTCGAAGACGTGTTTTTGTACCGCGACCTCACGACTTTGCGCAAGGATGCTGACCTGAAGGAGAACCTGTCTGATCTCGAATGGAAAGGCGTCGACAAGACAGCCTTCTTCGACCTATGTGACGAGTTGGGCTTCGACGGTGTGCGCACCCGTCCCCATCTCTGGCAGTAGGTCAGGACAGGACCGAGCGCAACGCAGACCTTGCTGCCCAAAATCCACACATCCCGTGCACCCCAGCGCCAGGGGGCGTCGAAGATGAGCACAGAAAGACACCCGGCAGCGGAGTGCCATATGGATTAAGGGCCGGGATCGGTCGAAAGATCACTTGCTTGAGCGTGTGGGCGCCGCCGGTGATGTCTCCACCGACCAGGTTGGGGTTGTAAGCCTCGAGGTCGGTTGGGGTGGAAACGCAGCGCTCGATGATCCTTTCCGAGAATCCCGGCGCCAGGTTCTCGATCTCCCGCTCGATCTTTTCCCGGAAATCCGCAGTCGAACCGCGCGGCACATGGGCATACACCCAGAGCGTGTGCCCGCCGTCGGGAGCCCGGCTCGGGTCGAAGACGCTTGGTTGGGCGGCGAGAATGAAGGGCCTCTCGGGCTCCTTTCCCTTCCAGATCCTCGCTTCGGCCTCGATGATGGATTGCGAGGAGCCGATATGAATCGTTCCGGCGTCGCCGAGTCGATGGTTGGCCCAGGGAACCGGGCCCGCGAGGGCGTAGTCGATCTTGAAAGCGCCCGGCCCCCGGCGAAAGCGACCGAGGCGACGACGGTAGGAATCGGAGAGGGTTTCGCCAGCGAGACGGAGGAACACGTCGGGGGTCACGTCGAGGAAAACCGACTTGCTCGGAGGCAGCTTGGCGAGACTCTCTACCCAAACTCCCGTTTCGATCTCCCCACCCAGGGAGCGAAAGTATGACGCCAGCGCATCGACGATCGCTTGCGAGCCGCCGGCGGCAAAAGGCCAGCCCCACCGGTGGGCAGTGATCGGGTAAAGCAATCCGTAGGCAGCGGTGAAGCGCCTGGAGAGGGGCAGGTAAGAGTGGGCTGACGTGCCGGCGAACAATGCCTTTGCCGGCTCGTGACGGAACGAATTGATGAGCGTGGTGGCGGGAAGAACGCCGACCCATCCGAAGCGAGCCATGGCAATCGGATGCTGAGGAATCCGCAGCAACGGACTGAGGATCGAAGGCTCGATCTTGTCCCAAGCCTCCACCAGTGGTGCAATTCGATCCCGATACTCCTCGCCGTCGGCGCCCCCCAACTCCTCGGCCGTAGCCTCGATCGATCGATGGACCATCACCGCTTCTCGCGGGCTGATTGGATGGGCGAATGGGATAACGGGGTGGATCCAACGGAGGCCATGCTCTTCCAGGGGAAGCTGGCGAAAGAATGGTGAGCCCAGCCCAAGAGGGTGGACGGCTGAGCAGACGTCATGGCGGTATCCCGGCTTGGTGAGCTCCATGGTTCGGGCTCCGCCGCCGACTGTTGCTGCGCCTTCAATGACTTTGACAGACCGACCCTCGCGAACGAGGGCAACAGCTGCCGCCAGCCCATTGGGCCCGGCACCGACTACGACCGCGTCATAACTTCTCTGCACCCTCGGGAGACATTCTGGCCGCCACCGCGTTACGGTCGCGTCACGTTGGGTGGCGACCTCACTCTTTATATTGCCGGCGATCCGATTCCCGGATATCTCTCCGCCCCGGCCGGTGCCGGACCCTTCCCAGGAGTAGTCGTTCTCCACCAGGCTTATGGCCTTGACGACGACATTCGCCGCCAGACCGATCGAGTGGCGTCGCTCGGTTATCTGGCGGTCGCCCCCGACCTCCTGGCCAACGGCGGGTGGCGCGGTATTACCGGTCTGTTTCGCGACCTGATGCGCAGAAGGGGTGAGGGGGTGGAGAAGGCCGAGGCAGTCATCGATTGGGTGAAGAGACGCGCAGATTGCAACGGCAAGGTCGGTGCCATCGGCTTTTGCCTAGGGGGCGGATTTGCATACTTGCTCGGGTTGTCAGGAAAGCTCGATGCCACCGCGCCAAACTATGGACGGGCGCCTCGGGTCCTAACTGGCTCCTGCCCGGTGGTCGCTTCTTACGGAGGTCGCGACCGGGTATTTCGCCGCCAAGCCGGCCGCGTCGAGAACGCACTGGCATCGAACGGGATCCCCCACGACGTCAAGGTCTATGAGCACGCCGGGCACGGATTTATGAATCAGGACGACGAGCATCCGATCCTGACCGCGGCCGGCCAGCCCTTTTTTGGGGTGGGATATCAGAAGGATGCCGCTGAGGACACCTGGCTCCGGATCGAGAACTTCTTCGCCCGGCATCTAGGGGACTAGCGGCGTCCAGCCGCCTCCGCCAGGGTGAGGTTGTGCTTTCCTTCGATCTTTTCGTAGGCCCAGCGCGCCGGTCCGATGAGCCGGTAGCGACGCGGCAGGAAAGGTCGCACCTTGCCCAGGATCGCAAGGTTGAAGTCCAGCCATCGCTGTCGACCACGAGACCATCTCACGTCATAGAGATCCCGGAGGGTAGAGGGGAGAGTTCCGAAAGCGGCAAAGCGAATGAAGGCCCAGATGGGCTTCAACGCTGCCGGCACCGGCCCAGTCTTGATGATGTCGGCGACGTTGTCGGAGACGTCGGTCTTGGTCAAACGACCGGAGTCGATGAGTGAGTCGACGTAGCTCTCCAGGTCGGCGTATGTCGATGGGACTTGATCTGCAGGGAGCAGCATGAGCTCGGCAGCTACCAGGTTCTCATGGTGATATTGATCTCGCTCCGGAGTCGTCAGCTGGCGGACAGTCTTTTCGAAGAAGTAGACGGACGAGATCTCGAGACAGGCGTGCACCCACAGCAGCAGTTCGGGGTCGAGGGCGTCGTACGGCTCGCCGGTAACCGAATCGACCCCGCTGATCCGAGTATGCAGCCGGTTGATGCGATCGGCGGCTTCGGTGGCCTCCGCTTTGGTTCCGAAGGTCATCGTCGACTGCAATTGCAAGGTTCTGATCAGGCGGGCCCAGGGATCCCGCTGATAGAACGAGGTTTGCCGGGCTCCAGCGGCGACGAGCGGATGAGCGGCATGCATGAGGAGTGCCCTCGCCCCACCGAAGAGAACGGTGATCTCCTGATTGACGATCCAAGTGATGGAACCGGGTCCGAAATATCCGGTATCGCCCATTCCTTCATTCTGGCCGCGAAATGATTGTTCCCGGACGGGCATAGAAAGCCGAGCACCTAGGGACCGAGGGGCGAAGTCATGGGTCCCGCGACTGCGTCCGTCACAGCCTGGGTTTGGTGTGGCCGGTCGGCGTCGTCCCGTTAGTCGACCGGTCACACCC
>JBOGEW010000125.1:0-8030 GCA_050742075.1 Acidimicrobiia bacterium | reverse complement strand
CCGATAGCCCGCCTCGTAAAGCACCCGCCAGGTTTCGGGCCCAACTTCGCCGTCGGCGGTGAGGCCGCGATCGCTTTGAAATCCCCGCACCGCCGCCTCGGTGGCCTCGCCGAACTCTCCCCCGGGGTCGGTCTCGGTCGAGTAGCCGAGCGCCAGAAGGCGGCCCTGAATATCGCGAACCGCGTCACCCGTGTCGCTTCGTCGGTAAAGCCTCATGCGATCCCAAAGTTAGGAGTCACGGATCGGGAGTATGGAGTCGATTAGCTCATCAGTCGTCGGTAGATCTTCTCCAGGTCTTCGAGCGATCGATAGTCGATTCGCAAGGCGCCCTTTCCCCCTCGGAAGTCGACTCGGACTCTGTTGCCCAGGCGCTCAGCGAGGCGCATCTCCAATTCGATGATCTCCGCCGGCCTGACCTCGCGCACCCGCGGGGTCGTCGTGGTCTCACCCCGCCGCAGACGCACCGCGTCCTCGACCTGGCGAACGCTCCACCCTTCGGCCACGGCTCGCTTGGCGACGTGCTCGGCGAACGCTCGGTCCTCGATCGCCGCCAGCGCCCGGGCATGGCCCGCGCTGAGCTCGCCGCTCGCTAGTCGAGCCTGGATCGAGGCCGGCAGGCCCAAGAGACGGATGGCGTTCGTAACCGCCGCCCGGCTCCGGCCCACCCGCTGGCCGATTTCTTCATGGGTTAAGCCAAAATCTTCCAGAAGTTGCTGGAAGGCCGCGGCTTCTTCCAGCGGGTTGAGATCAGCCCGCTGCAGATTCTCCACCAGGGCGGCGGTGAGCCATTCCCGATCGTCGCTCGTCCGGATCACGGCCGGGATGCGGGTCAGGCCCGCTCTTCGGGCGGCTCGCCAGCGCCTCTCCCCGGCGACCAGGAAATAGCCCCCGTCGGGGTCAGGGCGAAGCACCACCGGCTGCAGAAGACCGATACTTTTGATCGACTCCGCCAGACCGGAAAGCGCCTCGTCATCGAAGTCACCCCGCGGTTGTTGGGGGTTGGGTCTGATCTCATCAATGTCAACCTCGGCAAAACCCTGCTCAGGATCTCGAGTTGCCGGGATCAATGCCTCGAGGCCCCTCCCCAGGCCGCGCTTCTGACTCATTCGCACCTCCTAGTCGAGACCATGACGCCTTCGAAACTCGCGGCCGAGCTCGCGATAAGCGATCGACCCTCGGGCCATTGGGTCGAGTGCTTCGATCGGCTCGCCATAGGACGGAGCCTCCGAGATCCGCACCGATCGGGGAATCACCGTCCGATAGGTCTTCTCGCCGAAATGACCCCTCACCTGAGTCGCCACATCGCGAGAGAGGTTGGTCCGCGAGTCGTACATCGTTAGGACCACACCCTCAATCAGGAGTTGAGGATTTAGTTGCCGCTTGACCAGGTCAACATTGTTGAGCAGCTGGGTCAGGCCCTCGAGGGCGTAGTACTCGCACTGGATCGGGATCAGGACCTCGTGGGCCGCAGTCAAGGCATTGACCGTCAGGAGACCAAGCGAGGGAGGACAGTCGATGAAGATCACCCGGTAGTCCTCGAGAATCGGCTGGAAAGCCTGGCGGAGACGTTGTTCGCGGGACAGCAGAGGAACCAGTTCGATCTCGGCCCCGGCCAGATCGATCGTGGCGGGAAGGACGAACAGGCTTTTGACCGAGGTCGGTTCGATGGCGTCTTCTACTGCTACATCCTTTAAAAGAACGTCATATATCGAGGCGCCGATGGCGCTGCGGTCGATCCCGAGGCCGGAAGTCGCATTGCCCTGCGGGTCCAGGTCGACGATCAGTGAGCGCTGGCCCTGCATCGCCAATGCCGCGGCCAGATTGATGGCAGTGGTCGACTTGCCCACTCCGCCCTTTTGGTTCGCTAACGCCACAATGGTGGCCACAGCAGAGGTCGGGGTCTCAGCGGCCAGGTCGGCGGGGCTGAGGGGGGAGGAACCGTTCAAGGTGAGCGCATCATAAGAAGACGTGCGTTCCGGTCAAAGGACTCGTCGGTCGGGAAGCGCAGACGCTCGTATCCCTCAGTTGGCCCATCCTTTGACCCTGAGATCACGGCTACGCCGCCGGGAGCCAACAAACGCTCCAGGACTGGGCGGAAGCGCTGGGCCGGGATCGTGGCGCGGCTGACAATGGCCTCGTAGGGCCCGATGAGATCCTCAATCCGGGCTCGGAGGACCTCGACCGCCACGCCGATGACCCTGCCTCCCCGCCGCGCCAGCTCGCAACGCCGCTCCGAGGAATCGATCAATACGAGCCTCGTCTCGGGCCAGATAGACGCCAGGACGAGTCCGGGAAGGCCTGCTCCCGAGCCGAGGTCCCAGCATTTCACCGGGGGATGTGACCACCCACCGCCGAAAAGGATCGAATCGGCCAGATGCCGCTCATCGATCAGCGATGCCTCGTTGGGGCCGAGACCTCCGGCGAAAAGCGCTTCCTCCGCCAGCCACCGGCCGAGGACGCCAAGACGTTGCCTCGCGATACCATCGAGGGGTCTGCCGACCGCCTGCGCCGCCGCCTCTAGCCAGGGATTCACGTGAAACTCGAGGGTTTACACCTCGTCGGCCGCCGCGTCCCCTGCCTCCACCTGGGAGATGACGACGTAGCGCCGAGGGGGCTCTCCCTCTGAGTATGAGCGGACGCCCTCCACCGCCGCCACCGCGTCGTGGATCACCTTGCGGTCGGCGGCGCTCATCGGTTCGAGCATGATTTCGCCGCCCTCGCTCATGACCTGATCGATGAGCTGGCCGGCATAGATGCTGAGGGCCTGCCTCCTGCGCTCGGCGTAGCCGGCGATGTCGAGGCGAACCCGAGCCGTGTCCTTGAACTGCCGGTGAAGGGTGGTTTTGGTGATCTCGTGGACCGCATCCAGCACCGAGCCCCGTATTCCCACCAGCGCCTCCGTTTGCTCGCCCTCCACCGTGGCGATGATGACGTCGTCCTCGATTTCAACTCTGACCGAACCGTCCAGTCCGAACGAGTCGATCAAACCGCGCAGAAACTGGTCGACGACCGGTGCCTGTTCGGCAGGGTTGACGTCGACCGGAGCCCGCTCGACTCGATCGGGGCGATCGGGACGGCGGGCGCCCTCCGAGCTTCTGCCTCTGGGTGATTGCCCCGACCGTGCCGGACTCCCGCCACGACCCTGAGAACGACCGGTGCTATTTCCCCTCGGACCGGCCGACCGCGGACTGGACTCGCTCCGGCGCGACGAGCCCTCGGGACGAGAACCGCCAGTTCTGCCACCGCCAGTCCGGGGCCGCCGATCCCTGCCGCGGCTCCGATTGACCCGCGGCTTCACGCGGACAATCGCGTCCCGGCCACCCATGCCGAGAAAACCCTTTTCTGGCTCCTGCACGACCTCCACGTCTACCTGCGAGGGATCGTTGACCCCCAACTCATTCATCGCCGCTGCCACCGCCACGTCGATGCTCTTTCCGCGAACCTCTACCCACTCGACCATTTCACTTCCTCGTTTGGAACTTCTACTTTCTCTTGCGGCGGCGTCGTTTGTCGGCCGACCCTTGCTGTGGCCTCCGATTTTCCGTACCGTTGTTTTCGCCCACCGGCTTGGCCCCGCCCTTGCCGGCAATCTGCTTGCCGGTGTCGGCGGGGACGAGTTGGGGTCTGCCATCGATCTTGAAGATCACCATTTGCTGGAGCAACCGGAAGATATTTCCAGTCATCCAATAGAGCACCAACCCGGCCGGAAAGTTGTAGGAAACGATTCCAATGAAGAGCGGCATGATCCGGCTCACGGCTTGACCGGCCGCGGCTTGCGGGTTGTCTGGCCGAGCCTGACCCGAGGTGGCGTGCCAGGTCTGGATGTACTGGCTGGCCACCATTACCGCCAGCATCGCCAAATAGGGGAGGGCCGAACCAATTCCTTCGGAGACGGCCTCGGAGACACGCTTGCCGAGATCCATGCCGAGGAATCGGTTTTCGCCGGCGGCGATGGCATTCGCTAGCGCCGAGCCCGCCGGAATGTGGCCCGGCGCACTGAGGACCCGGAAGAGCGCCAGCCAGATCGGGAACTGGACGATGAGGGGGAGGAGACATCCTCCCGGCGTGGCGCCGGCCTCCCGTTGGACCCGCATCAGTTCCTTTTGCATCTCCTCGGGCCGGTCCTTGTATTCCTTTTGGATCCGGCGGATCTCGGGCTGAATGGCCGTGAAGGCCCGGGTGGAGCGGGTTTGCTTGAGAGTGAGTGGAAACAAGACGAGGTTGACCGCGACCGTCAGGAGAATGATCGCCAGGCCATAGGACGGGATCAGGTCATAGAAAAACGCCAGGGCACTGCCGAGGCCGTTCTGGAGTCCGTTGAAGATTTCCCCCATTAGCGAACCCTCACTGGCGGAACTGGATCAAAACCACCGGGATGGAAGGGATGACACCGACCCAACCGACGTAGACCCAGAAAGCCTCCGCGTAAGCCTCCATGGAGCTTGATCGCCTCGATCGCATATTGCGAACAGCTTGGAAAGAAGCGGCAATTGCGACCCAAACAGCCGCTCACCAGCCGCTGGTAGCCAACAATGACAAGAACCGCAAGCGCGGAGAGGGGACTGTGCCGAGCTTTGACCGATTTTGCAGCGGATGTCATGACAATCAGTCGAGGCGGCAGGCAGCCGCCACCCATTCGACGAGACGGGGGTAGGAAGCCTCTCCTACCTCCTTTTCCGGGATAAGCACATAGTCGAAACCGGCCGGCACGTCGGCGTCGCCTACCGCCGCCCGAAGGCGGCGCCTGATTCGATTTCGCTGCACTGCGTTTCCTATTCGTCTCCCTGCCACCAACCCGATGCGGATCTGGTCGGGTTGGCCAGGGCTGCGGACAACCAATATGCCGCCTGCTTTGCGGCGCCGGCCGGTATCGAGAACCCGGCGAAAATCGGCCCCTTTCTTAATCGAGCTGGGCCGAAGGGTTTTCGAGCGGGTCAGGCTGCGAGCCGCTTGCGGCCCTTGGCCCTCCGAGCCTTGAGGATCGCTCGCCCGGCCCGGTCGGACATGCGATGACGGAATCCGTGGTTCCTTTTCCGGCGCCTTACTTTGGGTTGGAAGGTTCGTTTCATAAGTGACAAACACCCTGCTGCAAAGGGCGGTGGACGTCTCAAGGTTATTGCATTGGCGTAATTTGTGTCAAAGCAGGGTCTTCGCGAAAAAAAGGACTTCGCTCACTGTCCCTTGATCGCAGACGGAAGGTCACCACCTGAGGTCAAAAACCCATATGAAAACGACCGATTGCGGGTCTTCGCACTATCCACAAGGGCGGATTGCGCGCTCTTGACGCCTCCTGTCATCCCCTGCACAATCGCTCGTCGCTGCAGACGCAGCCCGACTCACTTCCCCTAGAGGAGTCTTGGTTCGACGCGTTCGCAGCAGGAATGCCGGCTTCCCGGCAGGGAGTGAGGAGTTGTTCGCGACCGCAAGGTCGCCGAGTTTTTTGGTTGAGAGCGGATTTCCACAGGTGTGGAAGATCTTGTGGGAAACCCGGTCTCCGGAGGGAGGAATGAGTGCACGGATTTTCGCTAGAGGAGGCGACATCGCGTCGGTGGGAGGAGTTCCAGACGACTTTGCGGGGTTCGGTATCCCCTGCCAATTGGCAGAAATGGCTGGCCAAGCTCGAGCCTGAACTGGGAGCCGCCCAACTGACCCTGATCGCTCCCAATGACTTCCATCGGACTTGGGTCGAGGAAAAGCACGGCAAGCAGATCGAGTCCATTTTTCATCAGGTCTTCGGCCCGGAAATGATGTTCTCGCTTGTGAGTCTCTCGCCACGGCTCGAAGCGCCGGGGGAGGAACCCGACAGCCCCGGAGCCGCGCCAGAGACCGCCACCGTCAGCCCCACCCATCCTTCGATGCTCGAGGTCGAGCCCCGTTACGACACCAATCCGTCACCCCTGTTTGGTCGCTACCGCTTCGAAAACTTCATCCAGGGGGAATCAAACCAATTTGCCCTCGCTGCGTCCCAGGCTGTCGCCGATCAACCGGGGGTCTCCTACAACCCGCTCTTCATCTTCGGCGGTGCAGGCCTCGGCAAGACTCACCTCCTCCACGCCGTCGGCCATCATGTCCACCAGTTCTATCCGAACCTTCTCGTGCGGTATGTGACTTCGGAGAAGTTTCTCAATGACTTCATCGACTGCATTCGTCGAAAGAGGGTCGACGATTTCAAGCACCGTTATCGCAGCACCGACGTTCTTCTCCTCGACGACGTCCAGTTCTTCGAGCGTAAAGAGCAGATTCTCGAAGAGTTTTTCCATACCTTCAACACCCTTCACCAACTGGGAAAGCAGCTAGTGATTACCTCTGATCGCCATCCTCGGAATTTTACGGTCGAGGACCGGCTCCGGTCCCGATTCGAATGGGGCCTGGTCACCGACATTCAGCCCCCGCTTTTGGAGACACGTCTTGCCATTCTCAAGCGAGGAGCCGAGTTTGCGCCCAAACGAGTTCCCCAGGAGGTTCTCGAGTACATCGCCAGCACTGTTTCCGACAACATCCGCGAGCTCGAAGGAGCGCTCACCCGGGTGACTGCCTTCGCCGCTCTCACCCATCGAGAGATCGACCTCCCTATGGCAGAGAAGGTTCTCGGCGAGATCCACGGGAAGAAGAACGGGGCTCCCCTTCAGGCCCTCGACATCATCGCCGCCGCCGCCGACTCTTACGGATTCTCGGTTGCCGAGGTTCAAGGTCCCAGCCGCCGTCAACCCCTAGTGATGTGCCGGCAGGTCGGCATGTATTTGTGTCGGGAGCTGACAGACCTTTCCCTCCCCAAGATCGGACAGGTTTTCGGTGGAAGGGACCACACCACCGTCATTCACTCCCTCGACAAAGTCAAGCGAGTGATCCGATCCGATCGCGCGGTATTCGATCGTGTCCACAACCTGCTCCAACAGTTGCGGAAAAAGGGCGGGTAAGTTGACCCCTTGTGGAATTCGTCACCTGCACCGGGGGAGAAGTTGGAAGACAATCCCCAAGCGTTGTGGGCGCCCAAGAGCCGTCGCCAGGAGGCGAATGGGCTTTTTCCCCGGTTTCCCCAACCCCTACTACTTCTTCTAAGTTTCTTATAAGAATCCTTTAGTAGGACTAGGAAGGAAGAAACCGTTGTGAAAATCAGGGGCGAACGCGACGACCTCGCCGACGTCTTCAGTCGTGCTAATCGAGCTGTCGCGGCACGATCGGCTCTGCCTGTGCTGCAGGGCTTACTGTGCGAGGCCGCCGGGGGTGTCCTGACGGTGACCGGAACCGACCTCGAGGTCACGGTCACCACATCTGGTCCCGTGGAGGTGATGGAGGAAGGACGAACGGTCATTCCTGGTCGGCTGCTGGCCGAGGCTGTGCGAAAGATGCCGCCCGGCGTCGTGACGATCTCCGTCGGCGGCGGTGACGCGGAGATCCAAGGGAAAGGCCCTCGCTTCACGCTTCGCACCCTCACCCTGGACGATTTCCCCAACCTCGATACCACCCCGGCCGATGGAGTCGAGGTCGATGGCGAAGAATTAGTTAACGCCCTTAACCAAGTCGTCGTGGCATCGTCGTCCGACAGTGCCCGACCGATCTTGACCGGAGTTTTATTCGAGCCGTCGGACGAAGGGCTGCGTCTGGTGGCGACGGACTCGTATCGGCTCTCAGTCAGGGACTTGCCGGGGATGGGATCGATCGGTTCGGGCCTCGTTCCGGCTCGCGGGCTGCGGGAGCTGTCTCGGACGATTGGGGGACCGAAAGTTCAGGCGGGCATGGCCAGCCGGGAGGCGGTTTTCTCATCCGACCGAGGGTCATTGCGGTTGCGGCTGATCGAGGGATCCTTCCCCAAGTACCGGTCTCTCCTTCCCGAGAGCTACCCCGCCCAGGTCCTAATGGAGAAAGAGGCTTTGCTCGAGGCCCTGGGTCGGGTGACACTGGTGGCCGAGGATCACATCCCGGTTCGATTGAAGATCGGAAACGGTGGCGTAGAGGTAAATGTCACGCGCCAGGACGTGGGCGGAGAGGTAGAGCACCTTGACGCCGAATTCGTCGGGCCGGAAGAGATC
>JBOGEW010000124.1:0-7583 GCA_050742075.1 Acidimicrobiia bacterium | reverse complement strand
ATATCGATCACCCGCGAGTCGGGCGAGAGCCGATAGATAACCCCGTGTACTACCCCGACGAATTCGTCCTGAGTGCCGAAATCCGATAGGAAGCTGATCGGCCGGGCCACGTTGGGCGAGATTAGGGACCCCTCGTAAGATGCCGGTCCGATGCCGCCCACCCTCCACGAAGAGCTCGCTCAGGAGCTCGCCGGCGCGGCATCGGTGATGCTGATCGGGGCACTCGACACGGGGAAAACCACGATGTCCCGGCGGCTCGCCCGGGCCGCGTTGGATGAAGGTCGCACTGTGGGATACGTCGATGCCGATATCGGCAACTCGAGCATCGGCCCTCCGACCTGTATCGCTCTGCGGCTGCTCGGATCTCACCACGACCTCGAGCACGCCTGGGACCAGCCCGACGGCCTTCATTTCGTGGGGGGAATCAGCCCCGAACGGTTGGTTCTGCAACATGTGATCGCCACCGCCGCCCTGGTGGAGCAAGCGCGGGAAGGGGCTGACATGGTCGTCATCGACACGAGCCCGATGATCGCCGGGGTGGTGGGAGAGACCCTCAAGTACCACAAGATGGAGTTGTGCCGGCCAGAGGCGGTGATTGCCTTGCAACGGGGCGGGGAGCTCGAACCGGTGGTGGGAATGTTGCGAAGGTTCTTTGGGGCCAATGTCATCACTGCCCCGGTGGATGGAGATGTGCGGCCCTCCAGTCCCGAAGAAAGGATGGGTCGGAGGGCCGATCGATTTGGGGCGGCCTTCCTTGGGCCGCTCGAACGGTGGCGCGTGCGCCCAACCGTCTTCGCTCCCACCCTGCCGAGCGGTCTCGACCCTGCTCGCCTCGACGGCTTACTGGTGGGAATCCACGACACCGAGGGGCGGTGTCAGGGTCTCGGGCGGCTCGAGGTCGATGACGGCAACCTGAAGGTCCTGACTAACCGTGGAGAGGGAATGCAAGGCCTTCGTCTAGGCTCGGTCCGACTTGACCTGGAGGGTTTCGAGGTGCGTCCCGTCAACCTGCGCGAACTTATGTTCGGCCTGTAGCCCCCCTCGGCCCTTCGGGCCACTCCCCGACCCCCTCCGTCGCCTTCGGCGACGCCTCCCCCTGTGACAGTGTGGGTGGTGGGGGTGGCTCGCTGGGGGAGGAAACGGCTCGCTGGGGGGAGAAACGCGGAGAAACAGAAGCGCCCGAGGAACCTCTCGGCCCGAGACCCCGCACTTCCCCGAACGGGCTATCCGGCCGATCAGCACCTTGGGCGCTTCGGTTGGCGACAGTACGGAAGACGCTCTATCGGGTCAACCGCCTCGAAGAAGGCTCAATTTCGCGGCTCGGCGACGTAATCAACCGTCACCTCCCCTAAGCCAACTTGGCGAATTTCGGAGGTAGGTCGCTCGTCCCCTTTTTCCCCACTATCCACAGGTTTCCACAGGGATTTGTGCACAACCGGTTGTTGGGAACTTTCTAGGACTTGTTTTCGCGAAGGAGGGGTCGGAACGAAACCTCGATCGTCTGATAGATCTCGGCGAGGACATAGCTCAGCTCTTCCGCCGTGACCAGCTCGTTTCGAATTCGGGCCCGCAGGACGAGCGCGTCTTCGGAGTCGAGGGCGAAGTTGACGCGAAAGGAGCCGTAGTTGCGGATGAGCGCCAGCCGGTGGGCGCGCTCGGGGCGCTCGAGGGCGGGAAGAACATACGCTTCGGCGACGAGCGAGCGCTGGCCGAGCGTGAACCAGACCGTGGTCGCCTCTCTGACGGTCTGTCGCATTCGAACCGCGACACGGCCCTCGACTTCCTCTGCGTACACCACATCGGAGGAGGGATCGTTGACCCATTCATCGATCGATCGCCAAAGGATCGTCCGCACGCTCGCTTCAGTCGCCAGGCGCAAGCACCCCGCGATAGAGCTCGAGATAGCGCTTGACGGTGTCATCCCAAGAGAAGCGCTTCGCCCAATCCGTCGCCGTTCGGCCCATCTTTGCTTTCAGCTCGGGATCCTCGATGAGGCGCAGCGCCGCTTCCGCGTAATCGGCGGAATCCCAGCCGTCCACGAGGATGCCGCTCGTGCCGTCGTCGATGACGTAAATCAATCCCCCGGTTCGGGCGGCGACGACGGGGATGCCGCAGGCCTGTGCCTCGGCGGCGACGAGTCCAAAGCTCTCTGAACGGGAGGGGACGAGGAGGAGGTCAGCGGCTCGATACACGTCGGCGAGAAGCCCGTGCGGAAGCGGGTTGACGAAGCGGACCCGGCTTCCCACCCCCCGGGCCATTGCGAGCTGGCGCAGTCGGTGGAGCTCTTCGAGCCCGTTGCTGCCTGAGGGTCCGCCGACTATCACCAGCGTCGCCTCAGGATGGCGCCGCTGCACCAGGTCCAAGGTGGCGATGGCCACATCGACGCCCTTGAGTGGCTGGATGCGTCCGACAAAGAGGAGAATCGGACCTTCGCCCAGACCCAGCCGTCGGCGGGCCCCAGCCTGGGAACCCGGTTTGAAGACCCGATGGTCGACGCCGGGCGGGGAGGTGCAGAGCCGGTTGGGGTCGGCGCCGTAGAAATCCAGCAGCTCCTCGGCCTCGGCTGGAGTCGAGGCCATCACGCAATCGGACGCCTCGATCACTTCGTGTTCGGCGGCAATGCGAATCAGACTTTCGGGCGCTTCGCCGGGCGGAAGGGCATCGTTCTTCACCCTGCCGAGAGTGTGAAACGAATTCGCCAGTGGAATTCGCAACGCCCGTTTGACGAGCAAACCGGCCCAGCCCGAGAGCCAGTAGTGAGAGTGGAGTATCTGCGGCGGGTCGTCGCGGATCGCTTCGATCACTGCCTTGGCGAAGGAGCGAACGAATCGAGTCAACGAGGGGATGGGAAGGGGATGGGGTGGACCGACATCAACGTGGATGACCCGATAGCCCTCCACGACCTCGACCACCGCGGGATCATCGGGATCTCGACGGCGGGTGTAAACGTCGACATTCACTCCTCTAGCGGCCATGGTGCGGGCGAGCTGATCGACATAGACATTCATTCCGCCGGCGTCGCCCGAACCTGGTTGGGAAAGCGGCGAGGTGTGCATCGAAAGGAACGCCACCCGTTCGATCACCGGAGCGCTCATGTCGTGACTTCCAGTCGGAACAGGGGTCGCGGCTTCGCTCCCAGCCGGGCCTTGTAGTCCTCGCTGCCCTTGAGGAAGTCGAAGACTCGGAGGCCATTGTCGATGGCGTGTTCGATCATCGATTGCAAAAGGACGAGCCCGGGCGATGCCGCCTGCAGCGCCGGGTCGTAGCTCGAGTTGTAGAGGTAGTAACCCTGACCATCGCTCCATCCGAATACGGCAGCCGCGGCTTTTCCGGTTGGCGTCGTCAGGTAATCAACCCGCCAGCCGGAGAGTTCAGCCAGCCGCGAAAAGAAGGCAAGGCGAGGACCGCTCATGAACCGGGCCTTTTCACCCGGCGCCGATTGGTGAAGCCGAACGAATTCTTCGAAGCCATCGCCATCACCGCAGTGGTGCACAACCGGACCGACCAGCTCTTCGTATCGACGATGCTTCCGGCGCAGTTCGTGTCGATCTCGTTTCGAGAGACCTAGATAGAAATCATCTTTTCCCGCCGGAAGCGCAAGCACCATCGCCGTCTCGTGAACGGTCGAGGAAGGACGACGGCCTGTCTGCTCCAAAGCCGTCCGCAGTGGCGTGGCCGCCTCCTCGGGGAGCGAATCGAAGCTGATGTCGATTCCGCTCCCGAGCTCTTGGCAAAGGAATTCGATGGCTTCATCGAGTCCTTCGCCGAGCGGACTGTGGTAGTCGGTGAGATCGGCCTCGCCCATCAACTCGACGCGGGACACGGTCTTCATCATCGAAAGCTGGCCCTTGTCCCAGTCGAGGGTGATCGGCTCGACCTCCCCGCCCAGTTCGTCGAGCCAGGCTCGAAGAAAGTCCGTGCCGGGGAATGGACCGACAGCTGGCGCCAGCGGCAACAGGTCCGGTCGCTCAACCAGGTCGCTCTGGACTTTCACTCCCAAGCCAACTCCACCAGCGATCGGAACCTTCCCACAGGCTTGCCACCACCTCGCGTCACCGGTGAGGCGATCGCCGACAACGACTCACGGGCCACATCCGATAACACCCCGAGTTGCTCGAGCGCTGCCACCGCTCCAACTCCAACTGCCTCGGGACTGCCATCCCAACACTTGATGGCGATGCCGTACCCGCTGCGAAGGGCGATGCCGAGGCACCCGGCGGCCCCACGTTTGGCGGCGGCGTCGAGGGCAGTGGCTATCGCGGCGTCGGTGTTGCCGTACCCGGAAACGAGGGCGGGATAGGCATGCATCGCCTCGTAGACAGAATTCATCTCGGAAGCCCAGGAAAGGAACGAAAACGACTTCGCCATGGCGCGGCAACTGGTGGTGAAGACGGGGGCGCCGCAGCCGTCGATCCCGATTGGATGGGTGGGCCCGGAGACGTCGGTCACGAACTCGGTGATCTGGCGCTGCAAAGGATGATTGGGATCGAGATAGGACTTTGGATCCCAGCCTGAACGAAGGCAAGCCGCGAGCATCGCCGCGTGCTTTCCCGAGCAGTTGTTCCAGATCCTCCGCGGCTCCATTGCTCCCGCGTTGGCGAGACGCCTCGTGGCCGTGGCTCGAATGGGCCAAGTAGGGGGGCAGCCGAGCGAGCCTTCGGTCAAGCCCGCCTCGGTCAGCATGCTCTCCACCAAGGCGATGTGGACCGGTTCGCCGTCGTGACTGGCGCAAGCCAGCGCCAAGCGCTCCCGACTCAGGTTGGCTCCTGCTCGATTGCTGATTTGGGCTTGGAACGGCTTGGCGGCCGATCGAAAATAGAAGGGCCGCTGGATGTCACCGAAAGAGGCGACCAGCTCACCGGTGGAATCGGTGACGGCGATGGCACCATCGTGGATCGTTTCCACCAGGCCCGAACGGACCTGCTCGGCCAACACCGCGGACTAGGAAGGACGAAGGGCCGGGTCGCCCAGATCGTGCTTGTAGCGATTGATGACCTCAGCATGCACCTGATCAAGAATCGCTTGCACACCCTGGCGCACCGTTGAGATTTCGGTCTCGAGATCCGAGAGCTCCAAAGCCGCCTCGGATAGCTCTACTTCCGTCATCTCCCCCAGGCGGGCCATGAGATCGTTGCCGAGCACATGATCAAGGTGACGGCGACCCTGTACCGGGATATCAGGCACGTCGGTAGAGAGATGCCGGTTGGAGGCGCCGCCGACGCGATCGTGCCCGGTGAGGATTTCGGTGAGGGCGTCGATCAGGCTGCGACTCTCCTCGCCGCGCCGACGACGCTGTTCGAAAGCCAGGAGGTCGAGGCGACCGTGCAGGAAACGCCGGTAATACGAAAGCTCGTTTTCGACGTCCTCGGCCAGGTCGCGACGAGCCCGCAGCTCGTCGAGGTTGAGAGAGTCGAGATCTGCGAGGAAGTCGGGGTCTTGAATTTGATCAATACGTCGGCGGTCGGTTTGCACGGCGTCAGGTTACCGGCACGCCGAGACGAGAGTGGGGTAGGGGTTGACTGCCGACGAGCCGCGGCCACCGGGATGAATCTCAAAGTGGAGATGCGGTGCTCCCCCGTCGGCGTTACCACTGTCACCGTTGTAGCCGACGACATCGCCCTTGCCGACCCGGCTGCCGGAGCTGAGGTTGAAGCTCGAAAGGTGGGCGTAGTAGAAGCCGGTGCCGTAGTCGGCGATGAGCCAGACGGTCTTTCCCCCGAGGCCGCTGTTGCCGGTGTAGACGGTGCCGGAGGCGACGGCATAAAGGGGCGCGCCGTAGGGACCCATCAGGTCGGTGCCCCGGTGCCCGCGACCGCCCGAGCGGGGAGCCCCCCAGGAGTTGATAAACGAAGAACCGGGGAACGGACAGATGAACCCCGGTGTCGCCGCCGACGAGATTCCGGCCGAGGCGCTGCCGCGGGCGGCCGCGGCGCGGGCGAGTTCGATCTCATAGCGCTTCTGGATCGCCCGGCACTCACCGTCGAGCTTCGCCCAGGCCGCCTGGTCAGCCTGCATGGCCGACTCTTGCTGGTTCTTTGCATCGAGCCGTTGCTGCTCCACCACCCGTAGCTCGACCTCGAGGTCGCTCAACTGACCCTGGAGCGTGACCAGCTCTCCTTGCAACGCCGCCAGATCGCCGGCGGCATCGTGCTCGTCGGTGACCGCGGCGGACAGAAACTCGGTGGTAGTGATTACGCGGTCGAGGGAGGGCGCGGCCAGGAAGAGGGCCGAGTTGGATCCACCCCCGCTCATGTATGCCTCGACGGCCTGCTGCTGGAATCGGTCCTCGGCCGCAGCCATCGCCCCACGGCGGAGGTCGAGGGTTTCAGCGGTCCGGCCCTGGCGATAAAGAACGTTGTCCACCTCGAGGCTGGCGGCGGAATACTCCTGGGCCGCCTCCTCGAAAGCGACCGAAGCCTGCCGGTACTCGCCCAGAGCGCTGGCCGAGGCGGCGCAGGCGCGATCAACCTGGCTCTTGGTGACCGCCAGGGCCTCTCCGGGCAAAAATTGGATAGCGAGGCAGAGAACGAGGACGGTCCGAAGCCGCCGGCGGTTGAAACGGCCGGACATGGTCGCGAAGAGTAGCGATCCCACCCCCCGCGATGGCAACCCGTTGACCAGCCCCCGGCCAAAGTCGTTTTTATCAGCTAGACCGCTTATTCATAAGGGGAGTGAGCGCGTAGAACGCCGCACGCAGAAATCCCGGTTCTTGTCAACCCCTTTCATTGGGCTCGCGCCTTGGCGCACGCTCGATCGATCAGACTCGACCGACTCATTCTCGATCTGGCTGCCAGCCAACACTCAGTAGTCGCGCGCAGGCAGCTGAACGCGGCCGGAGTGGACTACCAAGCGATCAATCGACGAATTGCGACCGGAATGCTCGAACCCGCCACCGACCGAGTACTGAAATTGGCTGCTGTGCCCCCGACGCCCGCTCAGACATTGATGGTCTCCGTGCTGCATGTGGGCGACGACACGTTCGTGTCTCATACGACCGCGGCGGCGTGGTGGGGCATCGCCGGTTTTCGGCTTGACCAAATCCACGTCGCCATCGAGAGATTCCACCGGATCGGAGAGGACAAGCTTCACAAGGTTCATCACTCGACAGTGATTCCGGAATGGTGTCGCAAGACTCACCTTGGGGTGCCGGTTGTCTCTCCCGCTTTGGCGATCTACCAAATGGCGGGAACGATCTCCGAGCACCGCGTAGCTCGGGCCATGGACAGCGCCTGGTCGTTGCGGTTGATCAACGGGCCGAGCATCGACAGATTGGTGAAACGACTCGGTCGCTCAGGACGTGACGGCACGGTCCTGATGCGCAAGCTTCGAAACGAACGCCCAAACGACTGGACACCGCCGGCTTCCAACCTTGAGTCGCGATTTGATGAAATCATGGCGCCTTTTGGATTTCGCTTCCGCCGCCAAGTCGACGTCGGTGAGGACGAGTGGAGTGGCCGAGTTGATTTCCTCGCAGACGACTTGCCCCTCATCGTCGAGATCTTGAGCGAGCGGTACCACACTTCGTTGACTGATCAAGCCCTCGACGAAGCCCGTCGCACGCGCCACACCGCCATGGGCTTCTT
>JBOGEW010000123.1:0-2339 GCA_050742075.1 Acidimicrobiia bacterium | reverse complement strand
GGTTTCCCCTACCCCTCGCTCCCATACCCGCAATCGGATCGAGTCCGGTTCCACCGCGACGAAGCCAACGTTGACTCCGCCCGGCGTCGCCGCCTCGAGGCTCTGGCCGATGCCCGCCACATCGACTTTCTCCGGATCGTCCACGATGGTGACGGCGTGTGGGTTGCCAACCGTCGTCGCATAAAAGGTCGCACCTTCCCAGACGAAGCTCTCCCCCACCGCAACCGGTCCTAGCTCTACCCGCGGCTCCGGCAGTGCGTGCACTCGCCGCTCGCCGACCGCTGTCTTGACCGTGAAGCTCGGAGTGGGCGCCATCTTGTGGTCGCGGGCAAAGCGTGCCACGCAGCGAAGCCCATTGCCGCACATCTCGGCCTCTCCCCCGTCGGCGTTCCAGTAATCCATAACGACGGTGCCATCAACCAGTCCGACGCGAAGCACCCCATCGGCTCCGACCCCGAAATGCCGATCACAAAGAAACCTCACCAAATCTCCCGTGACCGCGACCTCGCCGGTCAGGACCACAAAGTCATTGCCGAGCCCTTCCATCTTCGTGAAGAGCATCAGATGTCCAGTGCCTTGCTTGCTGTATCGACCCGGCGGCCCAGATCTGTCTCCCACGGCAGCCACTCGATTCGTGGATCACGTCGAAAGTAGGTCCGCTGCCGGCGCGCCAGGGCGCGGGTGGCGCGTCTGGTCAGCTCCCAGCCCTCCTCGTCCGAGATCTCGCCATCCATCGCTCTGGCCAGTTGGCGGTAGCCAACCGCTTCCGCCGCGGTCCGGCCCAGACGATGACGGATATTGGCAACTTCATTCCAAAGCCCCGCCGCTCGCATCGCCTCAACCCGGTTGTTAATCCGGTCGCCGATGGCAGGCCCGGGATCCAAGCCAATGGCCCGAAACGGATACAGGGGTTGGTAATGCTCGACTCTCGACCGGTGACGCTGACGCGAACGAGAAGTCGGGGTTTCACCGGTGAGATGCAGGATCTCGAGGGCCCTCATCACCCGGCGAGGATTGTGGATATCGATCACATCGCCTGCTCCCGGGTCGGCGCTCACCAGTGCCGCGACCGGATCGGCCACGTCCTCGAGCCTCTCCCTGAGCTCGCCATCGGTCGGCGGGAACTCGAGCGGATCGACGACCGAACGAAAATGGAGCCCGGAGCCGCCGACGATGAACACTTCCTCGTACTGATCGAGCACTTCCCGGGCGGCGATCTGAAACTGAGCGACGCTGTATTCCACTTCGGGCTCGACCAGGTCGATCATGTAATGAGCCGCCCGCGCTTGCTCCTCGGCGGTGGCTTTGGCGGTGCCGACGTCCATTCCTCGATAGATCTGCATGCTGTCAACCGAGAGGATTGGAGCGTGGCGGCGAGCGGCGAGTCGGAGGGCTACCTCGCTCTTGCCCGAGGCGGTGGGCCCGAGGACGGCGAAGAGGCGAGTCAGGCGACTCTCCCCACCAGATGATGAGGGGCAGCGTTGATGATGTCTGCCTCGAAAAGCCGACCTGAATCGAACGAACCTGGAATATGAACCAGCTTGCCTCCCCGGGTTCTGGTAGCGGCGACCGAAGCGTCTTTCTTCGACGGTCCTTCGGTCAAGACCTCGTAGCGTCCTCCCACCATCGCCTGGTTGGTCTTGAGGGATGACTCATTCTGGATTGCGACCAGGCGGCTAAACCGCTCCGCAATCACTTCGTCCGCAACGAATTGATCGGTCATCAGCGCCGCCCGGGTTCCGGGTCGAGGCGAGAAGATGAACATGAACGCCTGGTCGAAGCACGCCGCCTTTACGAGGTCGAGGGTGGCCTGGAAGTCTGCCTCCGTCTCGCCGGGGAAACCGACGATGATGTCGGTAGAGACACTGAGGTTGGGGATCAGTGCCCGCGCCATCTTGAGCTTGTCCCAGTAACGCTTGGTGTTGTAGCCGCGGTGCATTGCCGCCAGAACGCGGTCAGAGCCTGATTGGAGCGGGAGGTGCAGTTGTTCGCAAACCGCTTCGGTCTCCGCCATGGCCAGCGCCACATCCTGGCGAAAATCGGCCGGATGGGGGCTGGTGAAGCGGACTCGAGAGATACCTGCGACTGCACCCACCTGCCGCAACAGATCGGCGAACAGCGGATGTCGGCGACCATCGAGCGCCAGGTCGCGACCGTAAGTATCGACATTCTGGCCGAGGAGTGTCACTTCGATGACTCCCTGGGAAGCGAGGCCGTTGACCTCTGACAGGACATCGCCGGGCCGACGGCTCACCTCCTTCCCCCTGACCGATGGCACGATGCAGAACGTGCAGGTGTTGTTGCACCCGACCTGAATCGAGACCCAGGCTGAGTGGGCC
>JBOGEW010000122.1:0-3343 GCA_050742075.1 Acidimicrobiia bacterium | reverse complement strand
CGGGTCGAGCCTGGCGGTCGTTCTCGGTGACTTCTCCGTTTTGGTTCGCCTGCGTAAGTCGAACTGTCGTCCCGCCGTTTGCCTCGTCGAGGAAGATGTCGATGACGTGATAGTTATGGGGTTCGTCGGTGGTGCCGGCCAACGGACTCCAGTGCGAGTAGCTCATCTCCTTTCGGGTTCAACGACCAAGATCTCGCCTTTGTCCGCAAAGGACTTACCTTTCCACTCGCCCGACCAGGTGATGGGACTTCCCACCTGCCAATCCGTCGCGACCGCCGCCCCCAGGTAGTAATCCTCAATCTTTTTCGGATCGGTCAAGGCATCCCACACCAGATCAGGCGATTCTTCGATGAATACCGCTACGTCGGCAGTCGTCTCGCGCATCGCGTACCTCCTTCCAGAACCCTCCAGAGCGATTACCCGAAGTGATAGGAGACCAACCGTAGGTCTGACCGACTGGTCGGTCAGATAAGGTGCCGTGGTGGTCAATCGTGCCGATGACATCATCCGTTCGGCGTACCGGGTGATGGCGCGGCGGGGCAGCCATCGTCACTCGCTCCAGGACATCGCCACCGAGGCCGGGGTTTCGAAGGGGTTGCTCCTCTATCACTTCGGCTCGAAGGACAGATTGCTTTTGGCCACCATGCGATGGGCGTTGCAGGGGACGGCCGAGCGCATCCGCCGGCGAATGGCAAAGGCCATTGGGAGCGAACAGACGATTGGCGCGCTTATCGACGCCGTCTTCATCAGTCCCCAGGCGAACCGCGATTTCTATATGTTCTATCTGGATCTGCTCGAGCATCAAGCCCGGGTCCCGAGCTTTCGAACCCTCTCGGAGATGCTCGACGAGATCATCAACGGTTTGTACGCGGAGGTGATTCAAAAGGGCCAAGACGAGGGGGTCTTCGCAGTCGATGACGTGCGGATCGCTGCCCGGCATATGCGAGCGCTGATCGAGGGAACCTTTCTCCAATGGCTGCAGTCAGACGACTGGGAGATGAGTCACAGTCGATGGCGCGACGAATGCCAGCGAGCCTTGCTCCTGCTCCTGGGTGCTCCTTTGGTCAGCGGCAGAACGTAAGGCGCCGCTGAAGATTGCTTGATCCGGCTCGATGAGACCTTCCAACAATGTCGCCGAGTCCTTTCTGTTCTCACAGCCGCGAGATAGGCGGGCAGTCATTGGAGACCGCGCCACCTGGAGCTACGGGCAGGTATCTGACCTCACCTCTTTATATATGTCGCTACTCCGAGAGGCCGGGGTGGAACCCGGCCAAAGAGTCCCGATGGTCTTGCCCGACGGGCCGGACTATGCCGCGGTGCTGTTTGCCATCGTTGCCCTCGGCGGAGTAGCGGTGATGATCAATCCCGAGCTCCGCACCGACCACCTGGCCATCATCCTCGAGCAGGCCGACGCTCCGGTGGCGGTCGTGCGCGATCGAATGGCGTCTCTGCTGAACGGAGCGGTTCCGCCGCGGACCAACATCACCGAGGTTGGCGAGACCATGTCGATGCCGGCGGAAGCGGCGGTCCCGTCGGCTGTACCGGTTGCGGAGCGTGATCCCGCGTTGTGGCTCTTCTCGGGAGGTACCACCGGCGCTCCCAAGATCGTGGTCCAAACCCATGGCTCGTTTCGCAACACCACCAAGAGATACGCTCAGGACACTCTGGCCTATGCGCCCGACGACATCACTATCGCGGTGCCGCGGCTGTTCTTCGGATACGCCACGGGCTCGGCGCTTTTCTTTCCCTTTTCGGTCGGTGCCTCGACGATTCTCTTCGACGAACCGCCCACGACGGCCGCGCTGCTGAAGAGGATCCGCCTACACCGCCCCACGATCCTCATCACCACCCCCTCGGCGATCAACGGCCTTCTCCAGGATGACGAGGCAACGGCGGCTGATCTCGACAGTCTTCGATTTGCCACCTCCGCCGGGGAAGCACTGCCGGAGACTCTCTATCACCGCTGGAAGGAGCGCTACCGAGTCGAGCTCCTCGATGGCCTGGGAACGGCTGAAATGTGGCACATCTTCATCACCAACACCATCGGGCGCGTTCGCCCGGGAACGGTCGGCCAGGTGGTCTCAGGTTTCGAAGTGGCGTGCCGGGACGAGGAAGGGAATGACCTCGGAGTCGACGAGGTCGGACTCTTGTGGGTTCGGGGGGATTCCGAGGCACTGGGTTACTACGGCCAGCCCGAACTCACCGCCCAGGTGTTTCGAGACAGTTGGGTCATCACCGGCGACCTGGTCTCGATCGACTCCGAAGGGTATGTGACCCATCGGGGCCGAGCCGACGATGCCTTAAAGGTGAAAGGAAAGTGGTTGCGACCGCAGGAGGTCGAGTCCTGTCTTCTCGAGCATCCGGCCGTGCGGGAAGCGGCCGTGGTGGCAGTGCCAGATGAGGCGGGATTGATGAAACCGGTCGCCTTTGTCGTGCGCTCCGGAGAAGTAGAAGAGTCCGACCTCAAGCAGCATGTCCTCGCTCGGCTCGAGCCCTACAAGCACCCGCGCCAGGTGGTCTTTCTCGACGAGTTTCCGGTTACCCACCTGGGCAAGGTCGACCGCGGGGCCCTTCGCCGGCAGGTCGAGACCTAGATGAGGTTTGGCGTCCAACTCCCTGAAACCGAGTACGAGGCCACATGGCCGCAGATGGTCGAGATGGCCCGAACCGCCGAAGAGGTCGGTCTCGAGTCGCTCTGGGTGGGCGAGCATCTCCTTTACGAAGAGGATGAGATACGCAGCGGACCTTGGGAAGCCTGGTCGCTCCTGTCCGCGTTGGCCGCCGTCACCTCGCGGATCACCGTCGGTCCCCTGGTGGCTGCCCTTCCTTTTCATAACCCGGCCGTGCTGGCGAAGGCGGCGGCCACGATCGACGAGATCTCAAATGGTCGTCTGATCTTTGGGGTGGGGGCAGGGTGGAACGAGGTCGAGTTTTCCGCCTTCGGTCTCCCCTACCAACGGAGGGTCGCTCGCTTTGCCGAAGCCTTTCACATCATTCTTCGTCTCCTGGCTGGTGAACGAGTCGACTTCTCCGGGGAGTTCTATGAACTGAACGGCGCCGAGTTGCTTCCGCGGCCGCCTCGTCCTGGAGCCTTACCGTTCATGATCGGCTCCAACCGCCCCCGGATGCTGAGGATCGCCCTCCCCCACGTCGAATGGTGGAACTCGTGGTACTCGGGCTTCGACAACGATCCGCAGCGGGTGGGTGATCTGGTCAGCCAGATCGAGGCCGCGTGTTGGGACTCTGGTCGCGATCCGACGACATTGAAAAAGTCGGCAGCCGTTTACATCGGATTCGGTGATCGACCGGCCCGACGAACGGGTGGCACCCCCTGGTGGGGTTC
>JBOGEW010000121.1:0-3919 GCA_050742075.1 Acidimicrobiia bacterium | reverse complement strand
TTTGTGAGCTGATCCGGTCATCGCCTCCGAGGAGACTATGCCTGCCTTCTAACGGGATGAAACCCAGATCTGCCAGACCGCCAGGAAGTGGGCGACACTGGCTGCGATCACCAATACGTGGAAAGTTTCGTGGAACCCGAACACCCGTGGGAACAGACGGGGCCAGCTCCTCACGAACATCGCCAGACCCCCGACGTAGATCAATCCTCCCCCGATCGTGAGAAGCTGTACCGAGCCACCGATGTGGTCGAACAGATAGGCGATCGGCCATAAGGCCAGAGCCCCCAGACATTGTTGGGCCACTAGGACCCACTTCCGACTGAGGGCGGGCAGGAATTCACGACCGATTCCGATTGCGGCTAGTGACCACACCACCACGAGTGCTCCCCACCGAAAAGAACCTGGCATCGAACCGGCCAAGAGGGCCGTGAAGGTTCCAGCTACCAACAGATAGATGAAGGCATGGTCGAGCTTCTGCATCCTCGCCTTCCAGACCGTTCCCCACGGCACGGCGTGATAGAAAGTGCTGGCCGAGTACATCCCCACCAAGGTTCCCCCATAAATGACGAGAGCGGGATGGCTCCTTTGCACCAAGAGAACGATCCACCCGATCACCGACGCAATGGCCCCGGTCCCATGGAGCAGAGCTCGGACCGGGTTTTCGATCACCCCCAGCCGAAGCCGCTCGCCGACTAGCGGCCTTGTCCCTACCGACACTGGCGATCGATACCCGGTGGGCGGTCGGTTCGAAACCGGGCGGTCGGGCGTCCGGCAGCCCCGGATGTCAGCAGGCTTAGAACTTCTCGGGGACGAAGGTCTGATCCGCCAGCGGAGGGCGAACATAACCCGGGTCTGCCTGGCGGGGCGGCAACTCGATCTCTTGGGGAGTGAGATCCTCGTAAGGGATCTGGCTCAGAAGATGGTGGATCACGTTCAACCGGGCCTTTTTCTTGTTGTCGGAGTTGACCACATGCCATGGCGCCTGCTTGATATCGGTATGCCGGAACATCTCGTCCTTGGCCTTCGAGTACTCAACCCACCGCGACCGCGACTCGAGATCCATCGGTGAGAGCTTCCAGCGCCGGGTGGGGTCGTTGATGCGATCCTGAAATCTGGCCTCCTGTACCGGGTCGGAGACCGAGAACCAGTACTTGATGAGTTTGATGCCAGAGCGAACGAGCATCCTCTCAAACTCTGGGGTGGAGCGGAGAAACTCCTGGTATTCCTCGTCGGTGCAGAACCCCATCACCCGTTCCACCCCGGCACGGTTGTACCAACTGCGGTCGAAGAGGACCATTTCCCCTGCGGCTGGCAGATAGCCCACGTAACGTTGGAAATACCACTGTGTTCGCTCCCGATCGGAGGGAGCTGAGAGGGCTTCCACCCGACACACGCGAGGGCTCAGACTCTCGGTGATCCGCTTGATGGTTCCGCCCTTTCCGGCGGCATCCCGGCCTTCGAATATCACCACCACCTTGAGGCCCTTGTGGCGAATCCACTCCTGCATCTTCACCAACTCGATTTGGAGCTCGGCCAAGTCCTTCTCATATTTCTTCTTCGAGAGCTTCTCGCTCTCACCGTGCTCACCGTGGGCTTTGACCTCTTTCTTCTTCGCCATTCGCCTATCTAATCGCATTGCCGGCTCCCCTGCCTAAAGAGCCGGAAGCTTTTGGTGCGAGGGTGCCATTGGCCCGGCCCTACCCTGATGGTGCTGTGACACTCGTGGCCGGGGTCGATTGCTCAACCCAGGCCACGAAGGTCTTGATCGTCGACAGCGACTCCGGATCGATTGTGGCTGCCGGGCGGGCCGGCCACGACGTGACCGGGTCCGATGGCACCCGCGAGACCGATCCCCTTCAGTGGTGGGCCGCGCTGGCGGAAGCGCTCTCGCAGAGCGGGCGGTCATCCGAGGTGAAATCGATCGCGGTCGGCGGACAGCAGCACGGGCTCGTTGTCCTGGACCAGCGGGGAGCTCCTTTGCGACCAGCCCAGCTCTGGAACGACACTCGCGCCGCGGTCAATGCCCGCACCCTGGTCGACGCCCTGGGCGGGGCTGAGGTTTGGGCGGAGGAGATTGGACTGGTGCCGGTGGCGTCCTACACGGTCGGCAAGTGGGCGTGGCTCCGCCAACACGAACCCGCCGTGGCTAAATCCACGGCGGCGGTTCTCCTTCCCCACGATTTCCTAAACACGCGGCTGACGGGTGTGAGCACGACGGATAGAGGCGATGCCTCAGGCACAGGCTGGTGGTCGACCTCCCGCGAGAGTTACTCGCCGGCCGTCGCCTCGCTGTCCGAAGTCCGACTCGACCTCGAACTTTTGCCGAGAGTCCTCAAACCCGGGGAAATAGCGGGCGAGGTCACCGCCCAGGCGAGCAGGCACACGGGGCTTCAGACAGGAACCACCGTCGCCGCCGGAACCGGAGACAACATGGCGGCCGCTCTTGGGCTCGGCCTCGAACCCGGAACACCGGTGGTCAGCCTGGGAACTTCCGGTACCGCTTACGCCCTATCCACGGTGAGGGCGGCCGACCCCACAGGCACAGTCTCGGGCTTTGCCGACGCCACCGGAAACTTCCTACCCCTCGCAGCCACGCTCAACTGCACTCTGGCGGTGGATCGGATTGCCGGGTGGTTGGGACTCGAACGCGACAGTGCCGCCGAACGCACCGAAGTCATCGCCTTTCCATACCTCGACGGCGAGCGAACTCCCAACCTGCCTCACTCGACGGGCATGGTTGCCGGTCTCCGACATACCACAGATCCCTCCGAGATCCTGCTCGCCACCTATCAGGGAGCGGCGCTGGGGCTGATTGAAGCTTTGGAGCTGGTATCCCAGCATTCGTCGGGAATCGATCCCGACCGACCGTTACTCCTGATCGGCGGAGGGGCCAGGGGAACCACCTGGCGGCGGGTGATAGGCCAACTTTCCGGCCGGGAGCTACAGATTCCGCAAGCGGAGGAATTGGTGGCGTTGGGAGCGGCGGCGCAGGCTGCTTCCATCATCACCGGCGAGAAAGCCGACGGGGTCGCACGGCGATGGGATACCCGGCGCGGCGTTCACATCGAGGCGATCGAACGCGATACCGCCAGCATCGACCGCCTCCGTGCCGCCCGACAGTCGATGTTCGAGGATTTCTAGCCGACCGCTCGGCGCCGCTCTCGACGGGCACCCGGTTGGGGACGTGCCGAGACATCGAGCTTCTCGGCGATTTCCGACTGCGCCGGACGCGTTCCGGGTTGATAGGCGTCAACCGCCTCGCGTATGGCGGCGATGTGGTCGGGCGTCGATCCGCAGCAGGCTCCAATGATCCGGGCTCCCGATCGGAGGGCGAGGTCGACGTAGTCACCCATGTTGTCGGGGCCAATCGGATAGGTAAGTCCACCTTCGGTTTGGTAGAGGGGGATGCCGCAATTGGCCTTGGTGATTGTGATGGTGCCGGGTGCGACAGCCTCGATCTCCCACGCTGCCGCGACCGCGTCACCGGGCCCGACTCCGCAGTTGGCGCCAATGGCGGCGACTTGATCATGTCCCTTCCGCCATTCGCCCAGCGCCTGCGGGCTGATGCCCATCATGGTGTGTCCGGCGGTGTCGAAGCTGAGAGTGGTGGTGTAGGGCAGGCCCGTTGTCTGGGCCGCGGCGACGGCGGCCTCGAGTTCTTCGAAGGACGAAATGGTCTCGATCCAAAGCACGTCCGCTCCGGCTTCGGCGAGGGCCCGCGCCTGTTCGGTGAATACTTTCACACCGTCCTCATGAGAAAGGGGTCCGAGCGGAGCGAAGAGATCCCCGGTCGGTCCGATGCTGCCGGCGATGGCGACCGGCCGGTCGGCCAGATCGGTCGCCCGGCGGGCGACGGCGACTGCGGCGGCATTTAGCTCGGCCACCCGGTCTTCAAGGTGATGGAGGGCCAGTCGTCGGC
>JBOGEW010000120.1:0-4088 GCA_050742075.1 Acidimicrobiia bacterium | reverse complement strand
CCGACAACCTGGGCCGGGACGTGCTGGCTCGGGTGCTGGTGGGCGGCCGGATTTCGCTGGCGGTCGGCTTCGCCGCCATGCTTTTCGGACTGTTCCTCGGCACGGGTATCGGCATCATCGCCGGGTTTTTCAGACGGCTCGACGGACCGCTGATGAGGCTTACCGACCTCTTTCTGGCTATGCCCATCCTTCCCCTCTTGCTGGTGGTAATCATGCTGTTTCGCGAGAGTTTGAAAGATGCATTCGGTGAAAACGTTGGCATCTTCCTATTGGTCGTCTTCATCATCGGGGCTACCAGCTGGATGCAGACCGCCCGCGTCGTGCGAGGTGATGTCCTCTCGATCAAGGAGGAAGAGTTTGTGCTGGCGGCCCACAGCATTGGCACCCGCAAGCGCAATATCATCATGCGCCACATCCTCCCCAACACCCTGAGCCCGGTGATGGTCTCAGCGGCACTGGGAGTGGCGGCCGCCATCATCACTGAATCGGCGCTGTCATTCTTGGGGCTCGGGTTTCCGGCGAGCTTCCCCACCTGGGGTCGCCTGGTCTTCGACGGCCGGAACTACCTCCAGCTCAACGCCGCCTGGGTCCTCGCCCCTGGCGTGCTCATCTCTCTGACGGTGATGAGCGTCAACTTCATCGGCGACGGAATCCGCGACGCGCTCGATCCCAAGCTCCGCAGCCGCTAGCCGCCAACGAAACCTAATGCTATAGGCCGTGGTTTCCCCGGCCTATAGCATTAGGTTTCTCGGGAAATGGACATCATCGATCGACACTTCGCGGCTGAGAACGCCCATGACGTCGAGGGCACCTTGGCTACTTACACCGAAGACATCGTCTGGGACGACGTCACCCATCCCGATGCCCCCTTCCGCGGCAAGGAACAGGTCGGGGCGGTCTACTCCTCGATCATCGACGCGATTCCCGATGTGCGCCTCGAGTCGGTCCGAAGGTTCAGCGGCGAGGACGGCAAATACGTCGTCGACGAGTCGATCCTGAGCGGCCATGTCGAGGGTGAATGGTCCGGAATGCAAGGGGGAGGAGCGCCCGTGCGGGTCCGGATGCTCCACATCTTCGAACTGCGCGATGGCCTGATCAGGTACGAAAACGCCTGGTTCGATGCCTCGGCGGTCCAGCGCCAGATTGAGGCCTGGCGCCAATCCCGTCCGTAATCAATCCACCGCGGTTAGACCGGCCGCGCCCGCCCATCGCCGTCTCGTCCGACGACGAACCAGATCGCCTGCACCGGCACATCACCTTTGTTGAAGAGACGATGTGGTTGGGTGGAGTCGAACGCAATCGAATCCCCGGGCCCGAGTTCGTACTCCTGGAATCCGATCCGAATTCCCAGTGTTCCTGAGATGACATATCCGTACTCGCGTCCGTGGTGGCGCATGAGCGATTCGTCCGGCGTCGAAGTACCGCCCACCTCGTAGATCGCCAGCAAGAAGTCGACGCCATGTTCGGAGGTAGCGGAGAGCTCTTCCCATCGAACCCCCGAGTCCAACTCGATCGATTGCCGATCGCTCGGATGGACCAGAGGGCCGGTGATTCCATCGCGGTGGGTCCCGGGGTGACTGGCTTGGTCGTAATCGTCGCCCCTGATCACTCGATCGAGGGAAAGGTCGAGTTCGGTGACGATCGCGTAAAGAGTCCCAACGGAGGGTTTGGATTGCCCGCTTTCCAGCTGGGAGATCAGGCTCGCGGAGAGGCCGAGGCGGCGGGCGAGTTCTCGCTGGCTGATTCCGGCTTTGGTGCGCTCTTCCCGCAGGCGGTCTCCGATGCCATCGAGTTTGTCGTAGAGAGCGGCCGCCTTTTCTGTGTCGGTCACATCAACATCCAGCCGCCGTCGACATAGAGGTTGACCCCGTTGACGGCCGGATTCTCCAAAAGGAAAACGGTGGCCCCGACGATGTCGTCCATGGTGGCCAATCGCCCGGTGGGAGTCCGAGCACGTACAGCATCAAGCGGCTTGTCCTTCCAGAAAGGACTGTCGCCGACAATCCCAGGATGGAGGGCATTGAAGCGAATCGGGGCGAGCTCGATAGCCAGAGTGCGAATGAGGCTGCTTATCCCACCGTTGACCGTGGTGACCGTGGTCGAGCCTGGGTAGGGACGATCTTTGGCCCGGCCCCCGAACATGACGACCGAGGCGTCTTCGCTGAACCGCGGGATCAGCGTATGGATGGTCTCGGTATAACCAACCAGCTTCATCGTCGTCAGGTTGATCGCCTCGGCAATCCGATACTCCTTGATCGGGTTGTTGTCGCGGGCGATGCCGGCCAGGACCAACCGCGAGATGGGTCCTACATCGGCCAGCGCATCAGCGATCGATTCGGGTGCGGCAAGGTCGAAACCGAGCCCGGTCGTGGTCCCGCCGATTTCGCTCGCGATGCCAGATGCCCTGCCCACATCGCGACCGGTGATCACCACCTGGGCACCCTGTTTGGCGTAGTGGCGGGCAACCTCCTTGCCAAGACCGGCGGTGCCACCCACAACGACGACTGAACCACCGGCCATGCCCTTCCTCTCTTTGCGACCGACCAGCGAGGTTATCCACTTTCCGCCAGCGATGTGCAGCCCGGCTGACCATATCCGGCCTCTACCGGTCAGAGTTCGGCGCTCTTGAGTAGTGTCACTAAACAGTGACTGGCAAGGTGGCCGTTTTGGGCCTGGGCCGAATGGGCGCGGCAATGGCTCGTCGCATCCAGGGATCCGGGGCTGACCTGATCGTCTGGAATCGTGATCGGGCCAAGTCCGAAGCTATTTCGCAGGAGACAGGCGCGACCATTGCCAAGAGTCCTGCCGAGGCGGCAGCCCAAAGCGAATTGGTGCTTACCAGCCTCGCCGACGACGCGGCAGTCATTTCCGTCTACCTCGAAGCGGATGGGATCACAGAAGGCATCGGCGAGGGTTCGATCGCGATCGATACGAGCACCCTCGACCCCAGCACCACCATCCGGGTCGGCGAGGCCGTCGACGTCACGGGAGCAGGTTTCATCGACTGCCCGGTCTCGGGAAGCGTCTCAGTCGTCGAGGCCGGGGCGCTCACGGTTATGGCGGGGGGAGACGAGCTCCTCATCAAGCAGGCCGAGCCCGTGCTGGCCGCGATCTCGTCGCGGATCATCCATGTCGGACCGCGCGGCGCAGGCGCGGCTTGCAAGCTGGCAGTCAACGGCCTGGTCCATGGGCTCAACGTCGCTCTCTCCGAAGCGCTGGTGCTGGCGGAGAAGGCCGGGGTCGAACGCGAAATTGCTTACGAGGTCTTCGTTAGCGGGGCTGGCGGTGCCCCCTTCGTCAAGTACAAGCGCGAGTCTTATGAGAACCCGGCCACGACTCCCGTGGCATTCAGTCTCGACTTGGTGAGGAAGGACCTCGAGTTGATCATCGAGCTCGCCAGGAGGGTGAACGCCCCGATGGAACAGGCCCAGGTGGGACTCGAGATTGTCCGCCGGGCGATCGCCGCCGGGATGGGGGAAAAAGATCTCAGCGCGATCGCGGTGCTCCTGCGGGAAGGCCGCGCCTAATGGCGAGCCACATTGTCAAGCGACAGACCGACCTGGTCTTCGATAAGCCAGAAGAGTTCCATGATCGGAGCCTGGGCTACGCCACCGCCTCAGTCGTCGATGAACCCGCCGGTGGGGTGCAGATGGGTTTCCGGGTGGCGCGTCTCGAGCCGGAAGGCGAGGTGGCGAGTCACGTCCATTCTTTTGAAGAGTCGCTCTTTGTCATTGAGGGATCGCTCGTCGCCGATACTGCGGAGGGAAGCGTCGAACTGTCGGAGGGCGACTACGGGCTCTTCCCCGTTGCCACCACCCATGGGTTCCGCAACCTCGGCGGCCAGACGGCGGTCTTCGCCGAAATGAAGGCACCTCTCCCCCGGCGGCGCTTCGGCTTTGACACGATGTTTCCCCGGCCGATTGTGCCGGGCGCACCGCAGCCGATCGACGTGCGAGATCCCCGCACCCGGGCCTTTGGTCATATCTCCGCCGCGTCGATGGACCCCTCCCTCCAGACCCAGAACCGGCTGGCGGTTAGTGCCAGCATGCGCACCGCCCTTCTCCTCTACAGCGGGATCACCGTCAAGA
>JBOGEW010000119.1:0-18815 GCA_050742075.1 Acidimicrobiia bacterium | reverse complement strand
AATGGGCGCATTACCCGAAACGATCACCATCGGCGAGCTCGGGGCCCGCAGCGGGACCTCCACTTCGGCGCTTCGCTTCTATGAGAGCAGGGGACTAATCGACTCCGAACGGACCCACGGCAACCAGCGCCGCTATCACCGATCGATGTTGCGTCGAATTGCCACGATTCGGGCCGCCCAGTCCGTGGGGTTGACCCTCGATGAGATCGCAGCTGCACTTGCAACCCTGCCCACTGATCGGACTCCGAGCCGATCGGACTGGGAACGATTGTCGAGATCCTGGCGACGACGCCTCGACACCCAGATTCAGCGCCTTGAGGTATTGCGCGACACCTTGACCGGCTGCATCGGGTGCGGCTGTCTCTCGCTTGGCACCTGCCAGCTGGTCAACTCGGCGGACCGTCAGGCAGCGTACGGACCGGGCGCTCCGGGCCTCAAGGTCGACTAGGGATCAGGTGGTGGCGGGCGGTTTTCTCCAGAAGATGACCAGCTGGAGGATTCCCGCCAGGATCCCGCCGATACCGATCAAGAAGCCGACGACACCCGCCCAGGCGATGCCGATGAGGTGATCGAGGGAGATCGATCCCGCTCCCAGCCAGGCGATCACGAATCCGGCACTGCCAAGGACGTTGACGTACTCCCAGCCTTCCCCTTTGTTGAAGGTGAAGAAGCCGTTGAAGCGGTGGACCGAACCCGCCGCGGTCACCATTGTCGCCACCACTACTGCCGCGGCAACCGGCGTCAGGAGCCCAACCACGAGACCGGCGCCGGCCGCCAATTCGGTGAATGCCGCGAGACGGGCCTGCAACGGTGCCATGTTGAATCCCACCCGCTCGAACCAACGGGCAGTGCCATCCAGCGTGCGCGCGTGACGGACGCCATGGGCGAAGAAAGACAGACCGACCACGATCCGGAGGAGGAGCAAGGCACCATCGAGCGCCGTCATTTCAGACAGCCATTGCTCCGAGGGTGGAGAGAACCGCCGCCACCATCGCACGATATCGGTCCTCGATACCTTTAGCCTCGACGACTTGCTCACGCTCGAGGAATGCCGCCTTGCCGACGAGGCCGATCCCCTCGCCGATCGGCGCGCCCTTTTCGATCTTCCGCCCGGAGTCATATACCTCGATGGAAACTCCCTGGGCCCGCCCACCAAGACCGTGCCAGCCCGAGTCGATCGCCTTCTTGCCGATTGGCGAACTCGATTGATCCAGGGCTGGTGGGAGAGTGGCTGGGTCGAGCTCCCTCGAATCGTTGGAGCGCAGGTAGAGCCGATCGTCGGAGCCGAATCGGGGACCATCGTTTGCACCGATTCGACTTCGGTGGATCTGTTCAAAGCGGTCACCGCAATGTGCGATCTAAATCCCGGCGACATCCTCACCGATGTCGGCAACTTTCCCTCGTGTCTCTACATCTTGGAATCGATTGCACACCAACAGGGTCGCCGGCTGCGCGTAGCCAACCCAGAAGAGGTCATGGCCTCGATCGACCACGAGGTGGGCGTGGTCTCGCTAACTCAGGTCGACTTTCGGACGGGACGGCTCCACGACATGGGGGCGATTTCTCGCCGGGCCGCCGCGGTGGAGGCCAAGATCGTCTGGGATCTGTCCCACTCGGCCGGAGTAGTTCCTATCAAGCTGGCTGATTGGGGCGTCGATGCCGCCGTCGGCTGCGGATACAAATATCTCAACGGTGGTCCCGGCGCCCCCGCGTTTCTCTACCTCGCGCCCCGTCACTTCGACCGCGGGATGAACCCGATCAACGGGTGGTTCTCGCATCGATCGCCCTTTGACTTCGCCACCCAGTACTCACCGGCCCCGGATATCGATCGCATGCAGACCGGGACCCCTCCCATCCTCTCGATGGTGGCCCTCGAAGAGGGGCTCAAGGCGTACGAAGGTGTGACGAGCGAGCAGCTCCGGGCGAAGTCGGTTGCGCTCACGTCGCTGTTCATTGAGCTCATCGATCATGACGTTGGATGCGAGGTGCTGACCCCGCGAGAGCCGGAGCGACGGGGAAGCCAGGTGAGCCTTTTGATCCCACAGGCGGGGAAGCTCATACTGGAGCTCAATGACGTAGGAGTTGTCGGTGACTTTCGGCCCCCCGATGTCGCCCGGTTCGGCTTCTCACCGCTCTTCATCGGTTACGAGGATGTTTGGCGGGCGGCGCTGGCGATCAAATCGATTCTCGCTCGTCTCTAGGAGAAGAATCGCCGGCTGGTGTCCCACACCAACCAGATTCCGATCAACGCCACGGCCAGCCCTCCTACTAGAGGAACCCGTCGTTGCCAGGCCTGGCGCCAACGCTCGGAACGAATTCTCGTCCAACCCCACTTCTGAGCCCCGACCGTCAAGAGACCAGCACCGATGAGGCTCACCGACATCCCGAGGCCAAAGCCGGCCACCAGCAAGAGTCCCCACCAGGCTTCTCCCTGGGCCACTGCCCCCAGTAGCAGCACCACCGCCGAGGCCGATGGGACCAGCCCTCCGGCCAGTCCGAGGGCAGCCAGGGAGCGCCAGCCGGCACCTTGATGACGATCGCGACCAGGAAGATCCTCGTGCTCATGGGGGTGAGGGTGCTCATGATCGTGGGGGTGGTCGTGGTCGAACGAGCGATTCCCGCGTAACGCCCGGACCAACATCACGGCTCCGATGGAAGTCACGATCGTCGCTGAGATGAGGGATAGCCATGGATACACCGTCTCCGGTTGGAAGGCCGACGTCGTGAGCGCCGTGATCAATCCCAGGATGCCGACTCCAATGGTGTGGGAAAGAGCGACGCTGAATCCGAGCCCGATTGCGGTGCGAGTGCCCCCGCGACGGCCGACCAGATAGGCCGCCATCAGGGTCTTGCCGTGGCCGGGAGCGAGCGCATGTCCGGCCCCTAGGGCGAGAGCCGCCAGTAGGGCGAAAGCTCCGGATCCCCCGACGACACCGCTCCCAATCCGCTCGACCAGGGTGGGAGACGACTCGCCGTTCCCGGTGCTCGCTGACTCACCGGTCCCGGTTCCGGGACGGAAGGACACCTGCCCCGCCCGCTCATCAAAGGTCGGCCCGGAGGGATAGGAAGTGAGAACTGCCGAGGGGCTCACGCTGGGGAGGTCGGTGATCACCGCGATCTGCTCGCTCTGCACGACGATCTCCGACCACCCCAGGCGATCGGCATACACGTCGTTAGTCACCGTCAGTTCCCCCTGGCCGAGTTCAATCGCGGCTCTGTATTGGCACTCGAGACGAAGGGTTTCGAGTCCGCCTTGGCCGGGTGGAAACGTCAATTCGGCCCCCTCTCCGTCTAGTAACAGCGACTCACCCACGACTTCGAGGGCGATCGCCCGCCGGTGGGCCTCACAAGCCGCCACTGCATAATCCGCCCGCTCGGCGTCCGAGACCAACTCGTCTCCCGAGAGGTCGATGACTTTCTTCTCGCGGAAAGCCGGGATCTCGGCCATGTCGACGACCAACGTCACATTCAGACCATCGGGATTGAGTCGGAGGCCGAGATGGAGGTTGGTGGTGAAATTTCCCAAGGGGTGGGCAGATGCGGTCCCGGTCATCGCCCAGAGCGCGCTGAGCACGAGGAGACCGGTCAGCCGTTTCATTGCCAGATGGTCCTATCCGCGAAGATCGCCGAGTAGCTGAGCCGCATGGGCCGCAAGCACTGGATGAAAGCGCGGATTCAGGTCCAGTGCCCTCTGGAGGCGGATGATCGCCTCCTCGCTGTGACCGGCGGCAGCGGCGATCAGGCCGGCGTGATACCAGATGCGGGCATCGGCAGGACCGATGGCTCTACCAGACGCTTCGTACGCCTCATCGATTCGTTGCGCATTGAGGAGTGCTATCGCTCGCACATCCCAGGTAGTGGGATCCGATCGCACCCCGAGCTCATTCTCGGTGAGCTTGATGACCAGATCGGCTTCTAGCCCTTTCTCTCCAAGAGCGGCCGCCACCGCTCGCCGATAGGGATCTTGTTCGAGCGCGGCGATCGCGCGGATGGTGTCGTATTGATCGGAGGCGAGCGAATTCTCCCCGACAACTTGATAGAGATCTCCGAGTAGCGCCAGCGTGGCTGGCTCCGGTACCAGGTTCGTTGCTCGTTCCAGCGCTTCGATCGCTCCCGAAGTGTCGTCCTCGGCGGCAAGGGCTCGCCCGAGCTCATAGAGGGCTGCGGCGGAATTCGGGTCGAGCCTGGAGGCCTCTTCCAGGTGGAAGCGAGCCTTGGCGTACGCCCCCTGCTCGAACCAGAGCCGCCCCGCTGCCACGTGATAGAAGCCCTGATCGGATCCCGGCAACCGGGCGGCGGATTGAGCGGCGGCTTCGGCGGCGGTTGCCGCACCTTCTCCATCGCCGGTCAAGAACAAGAGTTGGGCTCGACGGATGGTTACCGCCGGATGGCCCGGAAGGATGCGTTCGAGCTGGGTGAGGTCGATATCCGCTTGTTGATATTTGCCCAGCGCCATGCGGGCATCGACGGCAATGGCGCGGGCGGCTGTGCTCGACGGATCGACCGCGATGACATCTGTGGCCATAGCCTCGGCTGCCGAGAAATTGTGCAAACTGAGATCGGCTTGTGCGAGGTTGGTGAGCGTGGCAACTGCGGGATATTGCTCGGCAGCGGTGACCAAATGACGGCGGGCCAGTTCGAAGTCTCCGATTTGTTGGCTGAGTTCGGCGCGACGCAGATACAACTGTCCCAGGAAGGCCACGTCGGCCGCACCGCCCCCGTTGGCGACCCGGGCGCTAAAGACGTCGACCAAGCGGCCGAGCTCGTCCTCGTCGACTTTCGGTCGGATGGAAAGGAACTCAGGTGGTCGATTGCTCGCTGCTCGAACTGCGTAGGTGACTCCAACGAACGCGATCAGCAGGGCAAAGAGGAGAAGGGCCTTTCTTGCCGACATCACGTCTCCAGCGAGAGACCGCGGAGGGGTTGGGCATCGGCACCCCCTTGGAGTCGGCGCCCAACCCTCTCTCCGGCGGCCTATCAGCTGTGCGGGACCCCGAGGTAGGGGAACACAGCCAGATAATCGGTGTGCGGACCAACGCCATCGGAGTTGACTCCGCCATCGGCATCGCGATCCTCGAAGAGCCCGAGCGGGTCTCCACCGGTGACGACTCGCAGTTCGACATCGATGACGTCGTCAGCGAGGGCTCGACCGTTTAGAGGTGCCGGGAGGTTCGAACCCTTGTCGAAGGTAAGTACGTCTGGGAGCAGTACCCCGGCCAGGGCATTCGCCTGACCGTCGGAATACGGCCCTTCGCTGTCGAGGGAGGAGAACGCCTGCAGCGCGTTCACCACCGCGGCTGTAAAGGCTCCGTCATTAGCGGGTTCGGCAGCATTGAAGACCACCTTCTGACCACTCGGGGCTCCGACGATGGGTCCCGTGGAATTGACCACTGTGTTGATTGCCGGTCTGCCGAAGCGGTCGGCCTGGACCCAATTGCCAGAGGGGTTCATGGCAGAAGTGGTCGCCCAAAAGGCAATCGGCCCGCCGAGGACCGTGTCCGGGACCTCAATTACGATCGCCAGCGTGTTGAGGTCGGCGAAGAAGTCCGTCGGGTCATTGCCGAGGGCGTCCTGGGGCAATACCGAGCCGTCGAGACGAAGCGGAGGCAGGTTCTCCACTGTCCCCCGGAACCCATCGAGATCAAAGAAGAAGGGATCCGAGCGCAGGCCCGCAAAGAACCGGCCGCCTCCCTTCAGCGACATCTGTTCATTCGTGCGCCCGATCCCCAAAAGCTTTCCGCCCGGGGTGAGACTTTCAGCTTCCATGCCTTTCGCCATTCGAACCTGCACCATCTGCCCGGGCTTTTGGTTTCCCTGAGTGGTGAACTCGAAGGAGTAGGCCAAGTCGGCGACGGCATCGCCGTTTTGGTCGATCCGCATCACGTAGCGGGTGTTGTCCTTGTCGCCAAAGGTCGAGACAATGGCGGCAGGTGACACGGTGGTGACGAGAACTGTGCTCGGCCCGCTCGACCCGGTGCCGGCAAAGGCGTAGGTGTCGTTGATGTCGATCTCGAGTCGGCTCGAGATTACGGGACTGTCAAGGTGGTCGGCTGCCACAAGGTTTGTCATCGGAACGACGAGAGCCGTGATCAGCCCGAGCATGATCAGCGTGCCCGCGGTCCCGAAAGTGCGACGAACACGCCGCATAGGTTCCTCCTTCTCCTCGATGACGATCGTCTTCGACCGTCCGGCGTTGTTCGTTGGCGGGAGGGCGAGGGATTGGTTTGGTCAGCCGGTGGAAGGAGCCAGGCCGACTACGCGCGAAATGGCGAACTCGCCCTCAATTCGCTCGGGGATCAACTGGGCGCGCCCGATCTGGTCACCCATGACGAGTTCGACCACCAGCGCCTTGCCGGCGACCCCGGTGTCGTCAAGAACCGTCAGGGTTCCAGTCCAGGTCCCGGCCTCTTCGTCGTCTGCGACCTCCACCGTTCCCACGGTAAGTAGCACTCCATCGAGAGTGATGCGAACCGGTCCTGAGTAGTTCATTGAGGGACGTTTCTATCAGGTAGTTCGACACTTTTCGCGCCGGACCATGCAGACGGCGTGCCCGACAACTCGTTCCCCGGACGGCTATGGCTTCTTGCTACGCACCTGGGGAAGGGTGGTCGAGCGAAGGACGAGGTCGCGGCGATAGAGGTTGTGGGCTTCCCGGACCCGGCGATCGGCGTCGGATCGCAACCGCTCTGCCTCCTCTCGCAGCCCCCTCACCTCGGCACGCAATGCCTCCAGTTCGTTGGTGAGACTCAGCACCTGGCGCACTCCCTCAAGGTTGAGGCCCCGAGTGGTCAGATCATGGATAAGGCCGAGGCGATCGATGTCGGCTGGGGAGTAGCGACGGGTTCCCCCCGGGGTCCGATAGGGCTCCACCAGACCCTTGCGCTCGTAGATGCGAAGAGTCTGCGGATGCATTCCCGCCATCTCTGCGGCTACGGAGATCACGAACACGGCGGCGGTCTTGCGCTCTTTCAAGAAACTGTTTCCTGACGGGCCCGGAGATGACCACGGAGGTCGTCGTCGTCAATTGCCGCTAGCTCTTCGAGGAGCCGCTTTTCTTCCGGCGAGATCTTGGCCGGGACTACCACCTCCACCTTGGCGTAGAGGTCGCCTGCCTGACGCCTACCACCACTTACTCCCCGTCCCTTCACCCGGAAAGTCTTTCCCGACGGCGTGCCGGGTGGCACCTTGATCGAGACCTTCCCGTTGAGGGTTGGTACTTCGAGGGTGGTTCCCAGGGTCGCTTCGGTGTAGCTGACCGGGACCGTGATGTGGAGGTCGTCGCCCTTGCGCTTGAAGAGTCGATGGCTCGAGACATGGACCTTGACCAGGAGATCTCCCGGCGGTCCACCATTGGCGCCGGGCGATCCCTTGCCGGCCAGTCGAACAGTCGCGCCATCCTTGATCCCTGCTGGAATCCTGACCTTGATCGTTCGGCTGCGAACCTCGGTTCCCCGACCCCGGCACTGACTGCAGGGATTGGTGACCAGCCTGCCGCTGCCTCCACATTGGGGACAAGGTTGGCTGAAGGAGAAGACGCCCTGATTCTGGGCGATCACACCGTCGCCCCCACAGGTAGGACAGACGTCGATGGCCGACCCCGGCTCCGCTCCCGACCCTCCACAGCGGCTGCACGGAGCCTCGGCGCGCAGTTCGACGTTGGTGATCAGGCCATTAATCGCATCGTCGAAGGAAATGTTGAGGTCGGCGGTGGTGTCGCGCCCCTTCTGCGGACCCGCTCTGCCACGGGAACCGCCGAATCCGAAGAGGTCGCCGAAACCGCCGAGGATGTCTCCCAGGTCTTCGACCCGAACCCGTTGTCCCCCGCCTCCGAAGCCGCGACCACCAAATCCTCCCTGGCCTCCATAATTTCTGTAGGCGCCCGACTCAACCAGGCGTCGCAATTCGTCGTACTCCTTGCGCTGCTCGCCATCGGAAAGGACCCCGTAGGCCTCGGAGATTTGCTTGAACTTCTCCTCGGCGGCGCTATCTCCCGGGTTGGCGTCGGGATGGAACTTCTGGGCCAACTTCCGATAGGCGCGCTTGATCTCCTCGGTGGTGGCGGAGCCGGAAACGCCGAGGATCTGATAGAAGTCCTTCTCAACCCAGTCGCGATTCAAGATTCGACCTTGCGGGGACTAACCCCCACCAGGCTTGCCCTCACGACTCGGTCCTTGAGGCGGTAGCCGCGGCGGAACTCGTCGGTCACGATCAAATCACCGTCGCCCTCTCCGCTGGTGGTCACGGCTTCGTGCAGGGACGGGTCGAAGGGCATGTCGAAGGTCTCGATGGGCTCGAGACCCTCCTTGGCCAGGAGGTCGAGAAGCTGGTCACGGGTGCTGCGCACACCAGACTTGAGCTTCTCCTCCGCTTCGGAGGTGGTTTCCACCGCCAGCGCGGCATCGAGACTGTCGAGGACCGGCAGCAGAGCCGAGACCACTCTCTCCGATGCTCGATCGACTAGGCCGCGCATCTCACGCTGAGAGCGCTTGCGATAGTTGTCGAAATCGGCCGCGACTCGACGCAGGTCGTCGAGGTAGGAGTCGGCCTCTTTGCGAGCTCCGGCGAGGGCCAGGACGAGTTGGTCGATGGCCTCTTCGGAGTCCTCGGAGAGGGCGAGACCGAGGGACTCGGCAGTGACCGGCTCTGAAGCCTCTTCCTCTACCGGCTCCGCTTCGACGATGGTGATCTCAGGGAGATCAGGTCGCTTGTTCATCGCCCTCATCGACGATTTCGGCTTCGACCACATCGTCATCGCTGCCGCTATCGCCTGCGCCTTCTGCCCCTGGCTGCGACGCAGCTTCCTGGTACATCCGGGTGAACGCTCCCTGGCTGGCGGTAACGAGGGCCTCGATGCGGGAGCGCAAGGTGGAAGTGTCCGAGTTCTCATCAGCCAGCCCAGTCTTGAGTTCTGAAAGAGCCGAGTCGATGCCGCCTCGCTCATCGGCGGAGAGCTTCTCGCCTTGCTCGGCGAGAACCTTCTCGGTCTGATGGACCAGTTGATCGCCCTGATTGCGGGTCTCGATCTGCTCGCGCCGCTGGCGGTCCTCCTCTGCGTAAGCCTCGGCGTCCTTGACCATTCGATCGATGTCACCTTTGGCCAGGGCGGTGCCGCCAGTAATGGTCATGGCCTGCTCCTTGCCGGTGGCCATGTCCTTGGCGTGAACGTTGACGATGCCGTTGGCATCGATGTCGAAGGTGACTTGGATCTGGGGCACGCCCATCGGAGCCGGCGGGATGCCGGTCAGCTGGAAGCGGCCCAGGCTCTTGTTGTCCGAGGCCATCGTGCGCTCGCCCTGCAGGACATGGATCTCCACCTCTGGCTGATTGTCCGCGGCCGTGGTGAAGGTCTCGGTTCGGCGGGTGGGGATGGTGGTGTTGCGCTCGATCATCTTGGTCAAAACCGCACCCTTGGTCTCGATGCCGAGCGTCAGTGGTGTCACGTCGAGCAAGAGGATGTCTTTGACGTCTCCCTTCAATACCCCAGCCTGAATGGCGGCGCCGGCGGCAACGACTTCGTCAGGGTTGACTCCTTTGTGAGGGTCCTTGCCGGTGAGGCTCTTGACCAGTTCCTGGACGGCTGGCATCCGGGTCGATCCACCCACCAGGACGACGTGGTCGATCTCTGAAACCGGCAAGCCCGAATCCTTGATCGCCTGCTGGAAGGGACCCTTGCACCTCTCGAGCAGGTCCTCGGTGAGCTTCTGAAACTCAGAGCGAGTGAGTTTGCGCTGGAGGTGAAGTGGGCCTTCGGCGGTAGCAGTGATGAAGGGAAGGTTGACTTCTGTTTCCGATACCTGGGAGAGCTCGACCTTGGCTTTCTCTGCTGCTTCCTTGAGGCGCTGGTTGGCCATCCGGTCCTTACCCAGGTCGACTCCATGGTCGTTCTTGAAACCGGTGATCAGCCAGTCGACAATTGCCTGGTCCCAGTCGTCGCCGCCAAGATGGGTGTCACCAGAGGTCGACTTGACTTCGAAGACCCCTTCTCCGATCTCGAGGACAGAAACGTCAAAAGTTCCGCCACCGAGGTCGAAGACCAAGATGGTGTGGTCGGTGCTTTCCTTGTCGAGCCCATACGCCAGCGAAGCGGCGGTGGGCTCGTTGATGATGCGGAGGACGTTGAGCCCGGCGATCTGCCCGGCCTCTTTGGTGGCGGTGCGCTGGGCGTCGCCGAAATAGGCAGGGACGGTGATGACTGCGTCGGTGATGGTGTCGCCCAGGAACGCCTCGGCATCACGCTTCAGCTTCATGAGGATGCGGGCCGAGATTTCCTGAGCCGTGTAGTTCTTTCCCTCGATGGCAATCGACCAGTCGGTCCCCATCTCCCGCTTGACCGAGCGAATGGTGCGGTCGGGGTTGGTGATGGCCTGACGCTTGGCCACCTCGCCGACTAGAACCTGGCCCTCTTTGAATGCGACCACCGACGGAGTGGTGCGCGAGCCCTCGGCGTTGGGGATGATGGTCGGTTCGCCCCCCTCCAGGGTGGCGATAACACTGTTGGTGGTTCCGAGATCGATTCCGACGGCACGGGCCATTTCTGCTCCTCATAGGTTTAGTGCGTAGAACGACTATAACTTGAGTGGGTTATTGTCATATTCCGAAAAGACGAAATATTGCCCCGGTGGATGGCGTTTTTTGATTACTGATTTGATAGGAGCAAGCCTTTGAGCCAGAACCTCGATACCCAGACACTCCCCGTTCTACCGCTTCGTAATGGAGTGGTGTTCCCCCATATGGTGGTCACCCTCCGCATCGAGACCTCGGAGGGGAAGATCGCTTTGGCGGCGTCGGAGGAGGCCGGCGGCCGACTGATCCTGGTGCCCAGGGTGGCCGGCAAGTACGCCTCGGTCGGGACCATCGCCGAGATCCAGCAGAGCGACGACGAAGGAAACGTGGTGGTGTCCGGTGTCGGGCGCGCCCGGGTGGGAAGCGGTTCGACCGACACCACCGGAGCCCTTTGGGTGGAATTCGAGCCCTACCCGGAAGTCGATGTTCATGACGAGGCGCTCGACGATCTGGTCGCCGAGTACCGGGCAGTGGTGACCGAGGTTCTCGAACACCGCGGGGTCGGAGCAGTTGCGGAAAGAATCCTTGGACTCGAGAACCCCTCGCAGCTGGCAGACCTCGCCGTCTACTCACCTGACCTCAGCCTCGAGCAGAAGGTCGAGATCCTGGAGACACTCGATGTCAGAGAGCGTCTCGGCAAGCTTCTCATTTGGATGCGCGAGGTCCTCGCCGATCTCGAACTGCGCCGGCGGGTCCGCGACGACGCCGCCGAACGGATCGACAAAGGCCAGCGCGAGTACTTGCTGCGCCAGCAGATGGAGGCCATCAAAAAGGAACTGGGTGAGGAGCAAGGGGCGTCTGATAGCTACCGGGCCCGGCTCGAAGAAACCGACTTTCCAGAGAAGGTGAAAGAGGCCGTCGCCCGCGAGATCGACCGTCTCGAGCGGATGTCGGAGCAGTCACCCGAACACTCGTGGATCAGAACCTGGCTCGACACAATGTTCGACATTCCCTGGGGCAAGCGTTCAGAGGATCGCCTCGACCTGAATGAAGCCTGGACGGTGCTCGACGCCGATCACACCGGCCTGCACGATGTCAAGGAGCGGATCGTCGAGCATTTGGCCGTTCGCAAGCTGCGGCAGGAGCGGGGACTGAATGAGGAGAACTCCCGACAGTCCGGGGCCATCCTGTTGCTGGTTGGTCCTCCTGGCGTCGGTAAGACCTCCCTTGGTGAATCCGTGGCCCGCGCCCTCGGACGGAAGTTCGTGCGCGTCGCCCTGGGCGGGATTCGTGACGAGGCCGAGGTGCGAGGACATCGTCGTACCTACGTCGGTGCCCGCCCGGGCCGGATCGCCCGCGCCCTGACCGAAGTCGGCACCATGAACCCCGTCTTCCTGCTCGATGAGATGGACAAGGTCGGCAGTGACTGGCGGGGCGATCCCTCCTCGGCTCTGCTCGAGGTGCTCGATCCTGCCCAGAACCACACGTTCCGCGATCACTACCTGGAGGTTGATCTCGACCTCTCGGACGTACTCTTCATCGCCACCGCCAACGTGGTCGAAACGATTCCGGCTCCGCTTTTGGATCGAACCGAGGTCATCCGACTCGACGGGTACACCGACGAGGAGAAAGTCGAGATCGCTCGCGATCATTTACTGCCCCGCCAGATACGCCAAGCTGGCCTCGAGCCCGAGGAGATCTCAGTCACCGAGGATGCGCTCGGGGTAGTGGTCGATCGGTACACCCGCGAGGCCGGAGTTCGTTCGCTGGAACGGGAGCTCGGCAAGCTCTCCCGCAAAGTGGCAACCAAGGTTGCCAAGCGAGACACCCGCGAGGAGGAAGCGGTCGAGGTCGACAGCGACGATGTCGTGGAGTACCTGGGCAAGCCCAAGGTCTGGCACGACGAGGCAAAGGATCGGACTGACGTTCCCGGCGTAGCAACCGGATTGGCGGTCACGGGAACCGGTGGCGACGTGCTCTTCATCGAGGCCTCGGCTACCGAAGGCGAACCCGGACTCACGCTGACCGGTCAGCTCGGTGACGTTATGAAAGAGTCGGCGCGGATCGCTCTCTCCTATGTCGAGGCGCACGCCGATGACCTCGCGGTCCAACCGGAGGCTCTCAAGCGTCGATTTCATGTCCACGTCCCGGCGGGGGCAGTACCCAAGGACGGGCCATCGGCAGGGATCACGATGGTCACCGCGGTGGCCTCGCTTATCACGGGACGCAAGGTTCGCTCGGAGGTGGGGATGACCGGTGAGGTGACGCTGCGGGGGAAGGTCCTGCCGATCGGCGGACTAAAGCAGAAGGTGCTGGCTGCTCACCGGGCCGGCCTGACCACTGTGCTCTTCCCGCAGCGGAATGAGATCGATCTTGACGACATCCCCTCCTCGGTTCGGGAGAAGATGACGTTCCATCCGGTCGAGACGATCGACCAGGTTCTCGAACTCGCCCTCGAGGCATAGTTTCTCCCCGCGAAGGGGGGAGAGCCGGCGTAGCCGGGAGGGAGGCGCGCTCTAGTGAGCGGAGAGGCGGCGCTGGGCCAGTTCGATATAGGACGCTTCGATGTCGAAACCGACGTAGTGGCGACCGCTCTGTTGGGCCGCCACCGCGGTCGTGCCCGAGCCGATAAACGGGTCCAGCACCAGATCTCCGGCATAGGTGTAAAGCTCGATCAATCTTCGCGGTAGGTCCACGGGGAACGGGGCCGGATGGCCGATACGGGTCGCGCTGGCGGACGGAATCTCCCAAAGGTCGAGGGTGGCCTGCATGAACTCCTCAGCCGTGATGGTGGCGAGGTGGGGCAAGCTTCGCCTTTGACGTTCGCTCCGGCTGACCGCTCGATCGAAGCGTCCCTTACTGGCCACGATGACTCGCTCCGTCAGATCACGCAAGACCGGGTTGGCCGGGCTCCGATAACTCCCCCAAGCGCAGGATCCGCTTTGACCCTTGGCTTTGCGCCACACAATCTCACCTCGCAACAAGAGCCCGAGATCGTCCTGAAGCAACGCAATGACGTCGGCCGCCAACGATCGATATGGCTTGCGTCCGAGATTGGCGACGTTGACGGCCAGCTTGCCACCCGGCTCGAGCTTTTCTATACAAACGGAGAAGACCTCTCTCAGCAGGTCGAGGTAGACGCCGTAGGCGGATGGTTCCTCACCGGCGGCGATGTTTTCCTCATACTCCTTGCCCGTGAAGTAGGGAGGGGAAGTCACGACGAGCGCCACGGAACGGTCGGCCACCTGATCGGAGCTCATCAGGCGAGCGTCGCCCACGAAGAGTCGGTCGAGGACTGCTGGCTGACCGATCTCCTCGTCCGCCGAGATCCTGGGGAGTGGAAATCGCCGGTAAAAGCCAGAGGAGTCGTGGCTCTCCCGCCGACCCGAGCCAAAAGCAGAGGTAGCCGTGGGGCGCCGGGGCATGGTGGCCACGCTACCGGGCCTGGCGAAAGGCCTCTGGAATAGAGGCTCCACAGACAGGTGTTTGCAATTGCAAGCACTCTGGATAAGAAGGACGTAGTGCCGAGAGAACCGATTCATACCCAACTCGACGACGGAACCGACATCGTCCTCCGTCCGGTCCGACCCGAGGACAAGGCATTGCTCGTGACCGGAATGGCGCGACTTTCGGACCGCTCACGCCGCCAGCGATTCTTGAGTCCGACCGACCGGCTCACTCGTGGACAACTCGCCTACCTCACCGAGATCGATCAGAGTGACCATCAGGCTTGGGGAGTGCTGGCAAAGGGTGAGCCAGTCGCGGTCGGGCGCCTGATCCGCCTCAATGAGGAGGAGGGAGAAGTGGCGATCACCGTGGTCGATGCCTGGCAGCGCCGGGGAGTCGGCGACCTGCTGATTCGATTTCTGGCCGTGCTCGCCAAGGACGCTGGCATCAGGCGATTGATCTTCATATCGCTTCCGGAGAACGTCGGGATCGCCAGACTTCTGGCACGCTTCGAGAGCGTGAGCGAAACCAGAGAAGGCCTCACTACCACTACGGTCGAAACCGCGAGTGTTTCTCCGCCGTCGTTTCTTCCTTGCCGCGGTAGTCCTCCTCCTCAATTGGCCGACTGTTGATCCTCCTGCGCCAGATTTCGCTAGAAATATCGCCCACCAACAAATTTGGGGTCAAGCGCCCCTACACAGGAGGACCTGATGCCCCGAATCTCTTATCCCGACCTCTCCTCCCTCGACTCCAGCGATCGGGAGATCGTCGAATACGGTCGGACCCATTCCACTCCGCGGCCTGAGAGCCAGGCCATCCGCTCTCACGTGCCAGCGGTCCTCCACGCCTTCACCAATGCCTGGCGCACCACATTCCTTGATGGCGTCTTGGATCATCAGATCAAGGAGCTTTGCCGGGTTTACGTTTCCAAGTCAATCCAATGTGAGTATTGAGGAGTACAGCGGTCCGTCCAGGCTGGACGGCAAGGACTAACCGAAGCCGACTACGACGAGCTACTTAAATTCGAGGACTCTGATCGTTTCGACGAGCGGGAGAAGACCGCCTTGCGCTACACCAGCGCCATCCTCTGGGACGCCGACATCGCCGACGACAAGCTCTGGGCCGATCTCCATCGCCATTTCACCGAACCAGAGCTGGTGGAGCTCGGCTTCTTCGTCGCCCTCACTAGTGGTCAGCAACGTTGGATCAAGACCCTCGGGATCGGCCACCAGGAGGTGTTGGGCGATACCGCAATCGGCCTGGCAGATGGCACATGAGCTGTGCTAATTAATCCGTCCCGGGGACGGGAAAATCCGCGCAGTTCTGGCGCCCAGCTGAACTGTGTTGATTTACCCGGCTCGGCGACGGAAAAATCCGCGCAGAGCCAAGATCTAGCCGGGGACGGCCACCTGTGATGCCAGGCGGTCGAGGAAAGGGGCCTGGGCGGGATTAAGGAGCCGGCGGGCGTCATCGGGAGAGCACCAGCAGACCCGATCGATCTCGGGGAACTCCTGGACTCTTCCCCGCCACATCATTCGGAACATCCCGGGGTCGAGGGAGGCAGGATCGAAGTCGGCTGCTACGGCCCAGGCGGTGACGTTCTTTCCCGAACGAAGCCGGACCGAACCCAGCTCCATCCAGTTTTCGGTCGGGGGCTGCCACCCGGTCTCTTCCAGGAATTCGCGCAGGGCCGCTGAGCGTGGATCCTCGTCGGGTCCGATCTCGCCTTTGACCACACTCCAGGCACCTAAGTCCTTGCGAGTAAAGAACGGTCCGCCCGGATGGGCGATCAGTACTTCGAACTCGGTTGGCTGAGACCCTTTCGGCTGAAATCGATAGGGAAGGAGCCCGGCGCTGATCCGCATGCGGTCACCCTATCTCTTGCCAATAGCATCGTCGGCAGGTGTCGAAATCGGCCTCGGCTCATTCGTCATAAGGCGGTATCCAGCAAAACGAAAGGAGACAGGATGCCTCTGTACGCAGCCCTCATCTATTCGGAAGAGGGCAGAGATGTCTCGCCCGAAGACTGGTCGAAGACAATGGCCGAATACAACGAGTTCGGAGCCAAGGCCGGGGCCGCCGGTGTGATGGATGGGGGAGAAGCGCTCCAGGAAACGACCACCGCAACGACTGTTCAGGTCAAGGGGGGCAAGGGCGGCGAGGTAGTGCATACCGACGGTCCCTTCGCCGAGACCAAAGAGGCCCTTGGCGGCTTCTACTTACTGAAATGCGCCGATCTCGACGAGGCCCTCGGTTGGGCCGCTCAGATCCCTGGCGCTTGGCACGGTCGGGTGGAAGTCCGCCCGTGCGTCGACTTCTCCCCGGGACAATGAACGCGAGTCGATGACAGTCGCAGAGACGATTCGGATCGAGGGTGGTCGGGTTTTGGCCACCCTCATCCGCTTTACGGGCGACATCGACCTGGCCGAAGACGCCCTGCAGGAGGCGACGATCGTCGCTATCGAGCGTTGGACCGGAGAAGGAGTGCCCTCCAACCCGGCGGCCTGGCTAACCGCCGTCGCTCGCAACAAAGCTCTTGACCGAATTCGGAGAGACGCCCGCCGGCGGGATAAGGAGATCGAAGCGCATTACGGCCGATCGCTCGAGATCGAGGAAGACGACAGCCTTCGTCTCATATTCACTTGCGCTCATCCCGCGCTTTCGATCGAGGCACGCATCGCCCTCACGCTTCGGCTGATCGGGGGACTCAAGACATCGGAGATCGCTGGTCTCTTTCTGGTGCCGGAAGCCACGATCGGCCAGAGGATAAGCCGGGCAAAAAAGAAGATCGCGCTCGCCCATATTCCTTATCGAGTCCCCTCTGGCCACGAGCTACCCGATCGCCTGACTGCCGTTCTCGTCGTGATCTATCTCATCTTCACCAGCGGTCATCATGCCTACCAAGGCGCCCTCGATTCGCGACTCGACCTGGCTGACGAGGCGATACGGCTGGGTCGATTGCTGGCGGCCCTGATGCCCGACGAACCAGAAGCGAAGGGACTCCTCGCCCTCATGATCGCCACTCACGCACGCAGTCGGGCCCGGCTCGACGCCAATGGCGACCTCGTGCTGCTCGCTGCCCAGGATCGGTCGTTGTGGGACCTGAAGGCGATCAACGAGGCCACGCTCATCATCGAGCAAACACTGCGCCGACGTCGGCCGGGGCCCTACCAGATCCAGGGCGCCATAGCCTCCCTCCACGGCCAGGCCCGCTCCGATGCCGAGACCGACTGGCGCCAGATTGCCGATCTCTATCGCCTGCTCGAATCGTTCAACGATGGGCCCGTGATCCGCGTCAATCGAGCGGTTGCCGAGTCCAAGGTATTCGGGCCTGAGGCGGGCCTCCAACTCTTGGAAGGCGTTGCCGGCGTCGAAAGCTGGCACCTCTACTGGTCGACACGGGCGGACTTTCTCCGTCAACTCGGCCGTGATTCTGAAGCCGCGGCTGCCTATCGATCGGCCCTGGCAATGAGCATGAACGACGCCGATCGACGCTTTCTCGAGGGGCGCCTCGCCTCCCTATCGTTACCCTGACCTCCCGTGCCACACTTGCCGGCCTTGCCTGCGCCAGAGTTCCATTTGATTCCGGGCGAAGACCTTCCAAGCGGCCTGCAGCGAATCTGCCTTGAGCAGTTCGAAACCTCTCTCGACACGCTTTCTGAACGCGGCGATGTCAACCTGGCCATCCACGAGCTGCGCAAGTCAAACAAGCGAGTGCGGGCGCTGCTGCGCATGGTTCGTCCGGTCATCGGCGACATGGTGTATCGCGCCGAGAACGACGCTCTCGCCCGAGCTTCGCGATTGGTGGCTCCCGTGAGGGATGGAAGGGTTCTACTCGATGCAGCCTCCCGATTGCGAAGCCGCTACGGCCATCTGCTCGCTCCGGGCGTGTTCGAGGGAGTCGAGGAACGCCTCCGCGGTCGCCATGAGCGGATGATGAGCCGCGTCCTGGACGACCCAGAGGTAGTGCAGGAGGTGACAGCGATCATCTATCGGGCCCGGTCGCGTTATGCGGCCTGGCCAACAGATTCTTCCGATCCCCGCTACGGAGCGCGCATGATCCCCAACTCATTCCGATCGATTGGAGGAGGTGTCGGCCAGACGTACGAGCGCGGCCGCAAGGCGATGAACGTCGCTTACCGCACTCGAGCCCCGGAGCAGTTTCACGAGTGGCGCAAGCAAGTCAAATACCTGCGGCATCAAATGGAGATCCTCGACCCGGTATGGCCGGAGGTGATCGGCGGTCTGGCAGCATCGCTCGAGCAGCTGGGAGACGTACTCGGCGACGATCACGATCAAAGCGAGTTGATCGGCCTGGTCGCAGCGCTGCCCGATCTCGCTCCAGATCCCGACGAGCGAAATCTCATGGTCGCCCTCTCAAATCAACGCCGGCGAGAGCTGGAAGGGGCCGCCCGGGTGATGGGTGGCCGAATCTATGCCGAAGGAGCGGCGCAGTTCACGGGTCGTCTGAAGGCTTACTGGTCGGCCTGGTCCTTCGGCCGGGATTAGTCATCCTTCGATGGATGAGATTCCTGATCCGGCTCTAGTTGTTCTCGTCGGTCCGTCTGGATCCGGTAAGTCGAGCTGGGCGGAGCGGCGTTATCGACCTGAGGAGATCGTCTCCTCCGATCGCCTGCGGTCTCTGGTCGGCAGCGGCGAGCATGATCTCGATGCCAGTGAGGTCGCCTTCGATATCCTCGACCGCGTCGTCGCTTCCCGGGTTGGCCGTCACCTGACGGCGGTAGTTGACACTCTCGGCTTCGACCCTGCCCGACGACAAGCACATCGTGCGGCCGCGAACAAAGCCGGTTTGCCAGCGGTGGCCGTGTTGTTCGAAACTCCCGAAGATCGTTGTCGGGCTCGCA
>JBOGEW010000118.1:0-6129 GCA_050742075.1 Acidimicrobiia bacterium | reverse complement strand
GACGGAGCCATCGCTTCTACGCAGATTTCTATTCGCCCACTTTGACCCTCAGTTCGGGACTGAACGCCTTTCGATCTAGTGGTTAGGCAACCGTCATCCATATACCAAATCGCTAACGACAATGGTGTGAGGGCCTTTAAGTACTCGTCGTCAAATGCCTTTCCATCCCGTCCGTAGACCGTCTTTCTGAGTCCGCTCAGTTCGCTTAAAGGTTGGACATCATGGAAAACAGCGTCCTTTGCATTGGATGTCCGACTCACGACAATGTTTGCGAAGAACGAGGCTTTCCAATCGCCGTATTCGGTCTGCTTTCGACCATGCCCCCACCTAAAACGCGCCGCTAAGCCGTTCTTGGTGAGAGAGAGCGCTCCGTCGCCCATCAAAGAGCCGCGAACGATCTCCATCTGTTGCGGCGAGAGATGCCGTGGTACAGCATGGAGGACTCGGTCGCCGACCGATAAGTCTCCAGCCTCCTTCCATCCAGCGGGCGTCATGATCTTGTGATTCTCAGTGACGCCCATTTGTGGTCTGTTACCAAGTCCTACTGGTTTAGCGACCTTGATCCGTAAGAACTCATGCGTCGGACCGTTGTCGAACCAGTTGACAACTCTTCTCGGAATAATCTGCCCGCTCGCGAAGTCATAAGAGAGAACTTCGACCGACAGCTGCTGATTGACGATCTTGCCAATTTTCTCTTTCGAGCCGTCGGCGAGAGTCACCAATGAATCCCATGCCAAGCACCCGAACATCACGCCTATCTTCTCGCGTAACTGGTTGATGAAGATGGCGGTAGTGCGGGAGCGAGCCAGACTGCCGGTGAGCTTGCGCATAGCTTGAGACATCAACCGCGCTTGCAGACCCATATGGCTGTCGCCCATTTCGCCATCGATCTCGGCCTTGGGGACGAGGGCTGCCACCGAGTCGATCACCACCACATCGAGGGCCCCGGAGCGGATCAGCATGTCGGCGATCTCGAGCGCCTGTTCGCCGGTATCCGGCTGGGAGATCAGCAACTCGTCGATGTCGACCCCGATGGCGCGGGCATAGCTCGGATCAAGGGCGTGTTCGGCATCGATGAAGGCGGCAATCCCTCCGTTGCGCTGCGCCTCGGCCACGATATGGAGAGCAAGAGTGGTCTTCCCGCTTGATTCAGTCCCATAGAGCTCGACTACCCGACCTCGAGGCACTCCCCCAACCCCCAACGCCAGGTCAAGGGCCAGAGCGCCGGTAGAAATGACTTCGATCTTGCGATCGGCGACGTCGCCCATCTTCATGATCGCCCCCTTGCCAAACTGACGATGGATCTGCGACACCGCCATCTCGAGTGCGTTATCCCGCTCCACTTCTGCTCCTCGCTTCCGTTTCCCTTGTCTTCTCTGCCTGTGAGTCGAATGTACGACCTGGCACCGACAAATAACACCCTTGTGATCTGCCACCTTACACGAACAACTGTTCGGGAGGAGGAATCGAGCTCAGAAACGACTACTCGAACATCGAGCGGACGGCGTCGGCTCCCAAGCCCTCGGCGGTCACGTCCAGGATCAGCTCGCCTGGGGACTCGCGTGTCACCGTCCAGGTCGCAAAGCCACAGCACTCGCGCTCGGCCGCCGTTAGCCGCTCCAGTTCCACTTCGGCCGAGGCGCGAAACGTGAGGCGAATCCCGGATTCAGTAGGCCGCTTTTCTTTAATCGCGCTTGCCATCAAGGCGCGCCATTCTTTCCACCGTTCGCCGAACTCGGCCCGTTCGAGATTGCAGGCAATCGGTATCCGCCGGCTAGTCATTTCCGTTCTCCTCGGCAACAACGCTCAATACCAGCTGGGCAACCTCGTCGGGCTGAGGAGTGGTCACGTCGAGCACACCGTCGAGCACAGGCAATAGCCTTTCGTTGCGACGTTCGGCCAGCGCCTGCGAGCGGTCGACGTCGATATCGCGACGATGCTCCCCGGACTGAGCTCGGCGAGCCAAGACTTCGGCCTCACCGACCAACAACACGACGACGATGTCCTCACCGCCCAGCAAATTCTCAACATCCTCTAGATCTCCAGTACTGGCGGCGGCGGCAATCACCGACGGCTCGGTCGCTGCCACAGCCTGACGAAGTGCCTCGACTTCGGCAGCATGCAGCCACGGCACACCGTGCTTCTCGACCAGCTCCCGACCGGTCAGGCCGTACTGAGCCCCGATCTGCGCGTCGGAATCGATCAATGGTCGGCCGAGCCGGTCGGCAACAATCGAGCCAACCGTCGTCTTGCCGGATCCCATGGCACCCATCAGCACAAGATGGCGCGCCGTCACTTTCGACCGGCTTCGACCGCCGAGGCAATAGCCTCGTGCGCCTCGGCTGCACCGTGGGCGATGCGGACCGCTGCCTCATTGGAAGCGGCTCCCGGTCGCCGGCCAAAGACCGTCGCTTCCGCCCGTCCATAGGCGTCAAGGACATGGCGCGCCAGGCGACGCGGTTCGTCGGGGACGACTCCCAACATTGCCATGGTCTTTTCGATTTGAATCGCGTGTTCGCGAATGTGGGAGGACCAGCGGCCGAGACGGAAGCCGATATCTACCGGAAAGCCGCTCCATCTGGCAGCCAACTGCAGTCGCTCGTCGGGCAGGCCCGTCAAGCGCTCGGCAGTGAGGTCCAAGACATCGTCCAATCGGGTGCGGAGATCATCCAAGGTCCCCTCAGCCTCGGTGGTCTCCTCGTCCGGCAGGGTTTCCCACATCTCATCGGGGACACCCGATGGCAGATCGGGGTCGCCCACCTCATACGGGTTGGCCAACCACCATGCTGTCCCCCATCCATAGCCGCGCTGACCGGAAATGATGTGTCCCATGACGAGTCGGATCGACCACTCCCCGCCGCCGGGATCGACATCGAGCGCCGCCTCGTTGATCGAGAGCAGCAACCCATGAAGATCCCAGCGGGCGGCCGTCGTCGGGCCAATGATCCGAGCCGCCTGGGTTTCGTCGGCTTCCTTCGGGGCCAGGATGAAGCGGGCCGAGCTTTCGGCCATCTCGAGTGCTTCAGCCGCCCGGTAGGCGCCGTATCGCACTTCCTGTTCGCTACCGCCGATCCATTTCCACTCGCCACTTAACGTCGACTCGGGCAGATCGAGCAATGCCTTGCCAGCCGCCAGGACGTTGGAACGAGCGCTGATCAGAGAAGATGGAAGCGGTCGCGCCAAAGCCGGATCCGTGCGCTCGAGGAGGGGAGCGTCTAGTGGTCGATCACATGGCTGTTCCATCTGTACGAGATTACGGCCCTTACGGGGAACGTCGTACTCTCGGATGCTGATGACTCCACCGCCTCTTTCCACCCCCAGCCCCTGGCAAACCCGTTTGCTTGTCGCGGCCGGAGTCGGGGCGGCGATCTCGATCCTGCTCGGGGTTTACGGACAGGTTCATGACCCCGCCAGACAGCAAACAGTGACCTCCTTTTTTGGAACCACCCTGGCTTTCAAGGCGTGGATGGCCACGGTCGTGATCATCTTCACCCTCGTCCAGCTCCTCACTGCCCTGCGGATGTGGGGAAAGATCAGCTGGCCCGCAACGATGCCACCCTGGTTTGGCCAGATCCACCGCCTGTCGGGCACGCTCGCCTTATCTCACCACGCTCCCCGTCGCGTTTCACTGCCTGTGGGCGATTGGCTTTGAACCCGACATCACCCAACCGCGCCGATTCATCCATTCGCTATTCGGTTGCTTTTTCTATGGAGCTTTCGTCGTCAAGGTCTTTGCCGTCCGGGCGTCGCGACTACCAGGAAGCCTCCTCCCGATAGTGGGGGGAACGATTTTCACCTCGCTCGTTGTCCTTTGGCTCACGAGCTCGTTGTGGTTCTTCACCACCGTCGGCTTTCCCGGGATCTGAAATGAACCTCAAAAGGCTCGTTGATGGATTGCAATTGCTGACCCTGGGAGCCACCGTCTGGACTGTGGCTTTGCTTTTCACGGCCGAGCCATCATTTACGGGCGACCCCATCCAGGACGTGGGCTCTCGCATCTACGCCGCGCGCTGTTCGGGATGTCATGGGGGCGCCGGTCAGGGACTCACCGGCCCACGTCTGGCCGAACAAATGGTCGAGCGCTACCCAGATCCAGCCGATCAAGCTGCGGTAGTTGCCAGCGGTCGCAATGGCATGCCCGCCTTCGGCACCCGTCTGTCCCCCGAGGAGCTGGCGGCGGTGGTGGAGTTCACTCGCTCCGGGCTCGGGGCTTGAAGCCCCAAGCGAGAACTACGAAGCGCGGACCGAAATGATCATCGCTGCCCGGGATGGGGCCTATATAAACGTCCACGTTCAACCCGGGGCCAGGAACAGCCGTATCGCCGGTCGTTATGGCGACGCCCTCAAGGTGTCGGTGCGAGAACCGCCCACCGAGGGCCGGGCCAACTCAGCGGTAGCCGAGATGCTGGCTTCGTGGCTGGGCGTAGCCGCCGAAAGGATCACCCTCGTCGCCGGTCGCACCTCCCGGAAAACGCTTCTTCGTTGCCGGAATCGACCCGGCAGCCGCCGCCCGCGCCGTCGAATCGCTGATCCGGGGAGATTGACTGCTGGTGGCTTTTCGGTTCGGCTCACACGGCTCCGGTTGGGAGCTTGAATCGGAACTCCTCCACCGGGGTGTAGACCGCGCCGCCCCGGCCGAGTGTGCTCTGGTAGAGGACCAGGCGATCGGCGTTCCACGACACCGGGACCGGTTGATAGCCTTCGATGACCGCCCTGACATCTTGATGCGGTCGGAGCCGGCTCAACGTGAGATGCGCGGTAAATGGTCGTTCTTCCGCGGACAATCCCGCCGCCTGGGCTGCCTCTTCGCAAATCGAGTTCAAGTCTGCCAATCGGGGAAGGCCCTCTGCCATCGCCAACCACAGGACCGTGGCACGAACCGGACGCGGAAAAGCGCCCATCTCTTCGAGTTTCACCTTGAATCGCCAACCCAGGTCGGCCTGATCGATTGCAGCCGCGATCCTCTCGGCGGTGACAAGGTCGATGCGACCGAGAAAACGGGTCGTCAGATGCCAGTTCTCAGGAGGAACGACTTTTCCCGGGAGCTGGGGTAAGGCCTGGGCGAGGACCGACCTGGCCTCGTCGCCGAGCGGGACGGCGAGAAAAAGCCTTCTCAGACCACTCGACCGGGCGACCACCAACGTCCTTCGATCGCCAGGCGCGCCAGGTGCAATGCTCCGGTGGTGGCGTAGATCCGAACTCGCTCCCGATCTCCCGGAAGGCGCAGGGTGTGCGCTTGTTCTCCTTCTGGGGTAGCGATGGCCACCATCATCGTTCCCACCGGTTGCTCAAGCGGATCGGGACCAGCCGATCCGACGACTGCAATCGCCACGTCGACTCCCAGTGTTTTTCTGGCTCCCACTGCCATCGACAACGCCGTCTCTTCGCTTACCTGAGCCACCGAACCCATCCCGAGCAAAGATTCCTTGAGGTCGGAGGTATACGCCACCACCGAACCTCGGAAGTACGCCGAGGACCCGGCAAGCGAGCTCAGCTCGGCAGCCACCAGTCCCCCCGTGGCCGACTCGGCTGTGCCAATCGTCCAGCCCTTCTCGATCAAGTCGCGGGCGATGATGGCGTGAACTGTCTCTTCGTCGCGCCCGAAAACCGAGTTGCCAAGACGCCGGCGCACTTCGGCGTCGACCGGCTCGATTAACGCCTCGGCCGCTTCGCGGTCGGGGGCTTTGGCAGTGATGCGAACCTTGATCTCCCCCGCGGAGGCGAGAAAGGCGATCGAAGGGTTGGTCTTGCCCCGGTAGAGATCGTCGAGCAGCTCCCCGACCTGGGCCTCGGACCGGCCCCAGCTCCGGAGGATCCGGCTATGGACAACGGAATCCTCTCCCCGCCTTGCCAGCAGCCTCGGCAGTACCTCACGCTGCAGGAGATAGAGCATCTCTTCAGGAACTCCCGGGAGGGCAAAGACCTGAGTTTCATTCGCCAGGAGCGCCAGGCCGGGAGCGGTGCCCTTCGGGTTCGGGAGCATCTCGGCGCCGGCTGGATACTCCGCTTGCCGGTAGTTTGACTGCGGCATTTCCCGACCCAGGCTCTCCCACCGAATGCGTAGGGCCTCCGCGTATTCCTCCGAGAGCCTCATGTCCAGACCGAAAGCGTCACATATCGCTTCCCGGG